>NZ_JBWKQM010000044.1:0-509 GCF_059418745.1 Rhodoferax sp. GW821-FHT07F03 | reverse complement strand
AACCAGCTGGTGGTCTACGCCTCCAACCTCAGCGCCGGCCAGACTTTGACGCTGCAGGGGGCGGATGTGAACTTGCAATCGGGCCTGAACGCCAGCAGTGCCAGCGAACAAAACAGCAGCAGCCATGGCGGTCTCAGCATCGGTCCGCACGTCACGGGCATCAACCCCAAGACCAAAGGTACCCAGGACCAGCAAGACACCACGCTGGCGGCCACCACGCTGAGCGCGCAGAACATCGACATCAAGGCCACGGGTGACACGGGAACCAACGGCAACATCACCCTGGCCGGTGTACAGGCAAAGACCCCCGGCAAGCTTAGCCTGGACGCGGGCACAGACGGTACGCTGAACCTGAACCTGGTCACCACTACGCAATACCTGGCGCACACCAGCTCCAGCGGCGACGAGATGCTCGGCAAGTCCCGCGACCAAGGCAGCAGCGCCGAGACCGCCCACTACAACCAGCTGGAGGTGGGCAGCCTGAGCGTGAACGCGGGCCACGTCAACGT
>NZ_JBWKQM010000043.1:0-515 GCF_059418745.1 Rhodoferax sp. GW821-FHT07F03 | reverse complement strand
CTGACACAGGCCGGCTCCCTCATCGTGGCGATTGTGGTGACGGTGGCGTCGATGGGCACGGCCTCGGAGGCCGGGGCAGCCATTGCTGGCGCGGCCGGAGAAACCGGGGCCACGGTGGTGACCTCCACCGGTCTGGCCACCACCCTTACGGCCACTGGCACCGTGATGGCCGGCGCCACTACCGCCGCCATCACCACTCTGGCCAGCCAGGCGGCTGTCAGCCTGATCAATAACCGGGGCGATATCGGCAAGACGCTGCATGATCTGGGGAGCAGTGAGAACGTCAAGGGGCTGCTGACCAGCATGGTGACGGCGGGCGTCACAGCGGGTGTCACCAATGCCCTGAACCTGCCCAGCAATGTGGCCGGGGCCGACTTCGTCACCAAATTTGAAACCTACGCGGTGAAGGGTCTGGTCAACGCCGGGGTGAGCACGGCCATCAATGGCGGCAAGTTCAGCGACAGCGCCGCCAGTGCCCTGGTCACGGCGCTGGGCCAGAGCCTGACGACGCAGAT
>NZ_JBWKQM010000042.1:0-570 GCF_059418745.1 Rhodoferax sp. GW821-FHT07F03 | reverse complement strand
TGTTCAAGTCACTCACGCCCTACCATTTCATCTTTTGCATGAAAAGGTTCCCATGATTCTCGTGACGGGTGGCGCTGCTACGATTTCGGTGCAGTGACCTTCTGCATCTGCTGCATCAAGGTCCTATGCCAACCATGGCAAAAAGCACCTTAGGCTTGCCATTCACGGCAATATCGACCTCTGATTCACATGCACGGTGTGGCGCAAGTATCTTGATGCTGGACCTTTCAGGACTTTTGCTTGTGCATGTCCGTGGTGACTTTCTGGACCTCTATGGAGTCGGACAATTTCTTTTCCAGGTCTTCTGTCCGTGCGATTGCTGCATTGACGTCGCCTTGGCGTGCAGTCTTGGGTATTTTGAGTTCGAGGGCGGCATGAACGACGTTGAGCTCGTCTGCCACTGTTTTCAATTCGTTTGCCACCTGAGCGTTGTCTGACGCGAGTTCTGCGATGGATCGGGGCTGTTGCACCGAGGTTTTGCCCGCACGTTTAGCGTTGAAGCTGTAAAAAAAACTCCTGGCACGACGTTTGCGATCCATCCGACCAAGGAGATCGCGACCATGGCCCGCT
>NZ_JBWKQM010000041.1:0-642 GCF_059418745.1 Rhodoferax sp. GW821-FHT07F03 | reverse complement strand
TGGGCCGAGGCTGTGTGAAAACAGCTAAACAATCCTCTCGCGATTCGGCCCAGACATCGTAAACCCGTTTTCTTTCTCACAATCCCACAAAGCGCGTCAAGTGCGTCTGGTGTGGCTTGCAGGGGCCGAGAATCGTGTTTTTGACGGCGTATAAAGGCCTATAAGGGCTCATGCCCCCGCCGGCTTCATAGCCTTCATCATCTTCTCCATTCCCAGGATATTGATCACCCGCTTCATGTTGTAGGCCAGCACATGCAAGCTCATCTCCGTGCCCACATGCGCAATGGTCTTCGTCAGGAAGTGCGTCCAGCCCATCCAGTGCTTCAAGGTTCCGAAGACATGTTCGACGGTGCTCCGGCGTAGCGTCATCGCATCGGGCTTGCGGTCCAATCGTTGCTGCATGCGTTCCAGTACATCTTCGTGTTCCCATCGGCGTATGCGCCTAAAACTGCTGGTTTTGCATTGAGATTTGAGTGCGCATTGATGGCAGGCACTTGGCCAGTAGACATGTATATTGAGGCCTTTCTCGATGCCGCTGAACCGATAGATCGCCTGTTCACCCGCCGGGCAACGGTACGCGTCCTGCTTGGCGATGTAGACGAAGTCTGTTTTATCAAAACGTCCTTCAGCCTTGGCGTTTGA
>NZ_JBWKQM010000040.1:0-650 GCF_059418745.1 Rhodoferax sp. GW821-FHT07F03 | reverse complement strand
CCAGTGTGCAATCCCATTTGCAGCGCGTTTTTGAACACTACGGACTGCCGGTACGTATCAATGCTGACAACGGCGGGCCCTGGGGTAGCCCGCGCGCAGCACAAGCGCACAGCTTGAGCGATCTGAGTATCTGGCTGATACGGCTGGGCATCCGGGTGAGCCACAGCGCACCCTACCACCCGCAGACGAACGGCAAGCTGGAGCGCTTCCATCGCTCTCTCAAGGCAGAAGTGCTCAACGGCCGTAGTTTTTCCAGCCTGGAGTTGGCCCAGCAAGCCTTTGATCGGTGGCGCAGCGTCTACAACCATGAACGCCCCCACGACGCCTTGGGATTGCAAACACCCACCCAACGCTATGCCCTGAGCCCGCGCAAGTTTCCTCTATCCCTGAAGCCGATTGAGTACAGCCCAGACGACACGGTCATTGAAGTGGGCTGGAACGGCTTTATCAAGTTCAAAGGTCTGCGATTGCACTTGAGTAGTTCCCTGCATCGGCTGCCTATTGCAATGCGCCCTGATCGGCAGAATGAGGGATGCTATGACGCTTACTTTTGCCATCAGCAACTCATGCATCTGGATATGAATACGCTGGGCAAACCATGAGCTATGTGTTTACTATGTCCTCGCACACCTGTTACCTAGGTACCCGGT
>NZ_JBWKQM010000039.1:0-850 GCF_059418745.1 Rhodoferax sp. GW821-FHT07F03 | reverse complement strand
AGAACGTGTTCACGATCTTCTGAGCAGCAGGGCCAAGAAAGCCAGGTGGACAAACTGCAGGCTGGTGTTGATGTGGCGCTCGCAGTTTTTCCACAGCCGCCTGTTCTTCTCCAGCCAAGCAAAGCTACGCTCCACGATCCAGCGCTTTGGCATCACCTTGAAGGTATGCAACTCGCTACGCTTGGCAATCTGCACGGCGACGTGCTCACCCAGTATCTCCTGCACGCCTTGTGCAAAGGGCTTGCCCGTATAGCTACTATCTGCCAGCACGCTTTGCACCGTACCCAAACGGCTCTTGCACCGACGCATGGCTTGTAACGCACCCTTGCGGTCCGTGACTTCTGCGGTCGTCACCGCAACCGCGTGCGGCAAGCCTTGGCTATCCACACCGATATGGCGCTTGATACCCGAGACCTTCTTGCCCGCGTCATAGCCCTTCAAAGCCGCTGTGTCCGTGTTCTTCACGCTCTGCGCATCCACGATCAAGAGTGTGGGCAAGACGCTGCGCCCCAGTCTCTCGCGGGCCGCGCCAACCTGATTTTTTTAAAGCCCGTTCCAGCACGCTAATGCCGTGCTCGTCGGGCTCACTCCACTTGGCAAAGTACGAATGTACCGTGCGCCACTTGGGAAAGTCGCTGGGCAAGAAGCGCCACTGGCAACCCGTTCTTAGCAGGTACAGCACTGCACAGAACACCTCATACAAGTCCACTGTCGTCGGCTTCGTGCGTCGGCGCACGCTTTGCAGCAGTGGCACGATCTCTTCAAACTTCTCCCGGCTGATATCACTGGCGTATTTCTTTCTCATCCGCCTATTTTCAGTCCAGCGGCGGATAGATCGTGAACAAGTTCT
>NZ_JBWKQM010000038.1:0-861 GCF_059418745.1 Rhodoferax sp. GW821-FHT07F03 | reverse complement strand
TAAGAACCTGTTCAAAATCTTTTGAGCAGCAGAGCCAGGAATGCTAAATGAATGAACTGCAAGGTGGTGTTCAAAAGCCTCTCGCAGTTCTTCCACAGCCGCCGGTTCTTCTCCAGCCACGCGAAGCTGCGCTCTACCACCCAGCGCTGGGGCATGACCTTGAAGGTATGGAGCTCACTGCGTTTGGCTATCTGCACTCCCACGTGCTCGCCCAGGATGTCTGCTACGCCCTGGGCAAAGGGTTTGCCCACGTAGCCGCTGTCACATAGCAGGCTTTGCACCTTGCTGAGGGCCGGTTTACAGCGCTGCAGTGCCTGCAGCGCCCCTTTGCGATCCGTCACCTCGGCTGTAGTCACGGCCACCGCGTGCGGCAGCCCCTGTGTGTCCACTGCAATGTGGCGCTTGATGCCCGAGACCTTTTTGCCCGCGTCATAGCCCTTACAGGCTGCCGTGTCCGTGTTCTTCACGCTCTGCGCGTCCACGATCAAGAACGTGCTTGAGGCGTTGCGCCCCTGTTTCTCTCGGGCCACGCCAACCTGATTTTTTTAATGCCTGCTCCAGCAGGCTGGCGCCTTCGTGCGGCGCACTCCAGATGGCAAAGTAAGCGTGTACTGTGCGCCATTTGGGGAAATCACTGGGCAATGCTCGCCACTGGCAGCCAGTGCGCAGCAAGTAAAGCACGGCGCAAAACACGTCATACAGGTCAACGCTGCGTGGGCGGGTGGTTTTGCGGGCACTCTCCAGCAAGGGGCGGATGAGTTCGAACTTCTCGGGGCTGATATCGCTGGGGTACTTGGCTCTCATGGGGCCAGCAGCTTAGCGGAAAGTCAGTATCAAAAAAGATTTTGAACAGGTTCTAAG
>NZ_JBWKQM010000037.1:0-873 GCF_059418745.1 Rhodoferax sp. GW821-FHT07F03 | reverse complement strand
CCAGCTGGGCTACAACCCCGACACCACGCAAAAGCGCCTGGGCGACGGCTTCTACGAGCAGCGCCTGGTGCGCGAACAGGTGCTGGCCCTCACCGGGCGCACCCAGCTCAGCGGCTACAGCAACGAGCAGGCCCAGTACCAGGCCCTGCTGAGCGCCGGTGTCGCCACCGCCAAGGCCTTCAACATCACCCCCGGCATTGCCTTGACGGATGCACAAATGGCCAGCCTGACCACCGATGTGGTCATGCTGGAAGAGCGCACGGTGCAAGGCCAGCGCGTACTGGTACCCGTGCTGTACCTGGCCCATGTCAAGGAAGGTGACCTGCTGCCCAGCGGCCCCCTGATCGCCGCTGGCAACATCGAGCTGTACGACAGCCAGGGCCTGGTCAACCGCGGCACCATCCGCGCCAGCAACAACCTGGTGCTGGACGGTGTGAGCCTGGACAGCCGGGGCGGCAACCTGCAAAGCGGTGGCCTGACGCAGATCAGCACCCGGGGCAATGTGGACCTGAGCAACGCCCAGCTCAAGGCCGGCAGCCTGAGTCTGGACGCGGGCGGCAGCCTGCTGCTGGCCAGCACCACCACCACGCAGGGCTACCAGATCAGCGGCGCTGCCGGCTCGGCAGGCTCGGCCAGCCGCACCCTGCTGGACCGCATCGCCAGCATCGACGTGCAGGGCGACGCCGTCATCCGCACCGGCGGGGACTTCACGCAAAACGGCGCCCGCCTGGCCGTGGGCGGTAACCTGGCCGCGCTGGTGGGCGGCGACTGGAACCTGGGCGCGGTGCAGACCGGTGACACCAAGCAGATCGCCTACACGGGCCGTGTCCGGGGTGCGGCCAGCAGCACCGAGACCTTCAACACCACCAGCAG
>NZ_JBWKQM010000036.1:0-932 GCF_059418745.1 Rhodoferax sp. GW821-FHT07F03 | reverse complement strand
TTGAAGTAGCCTCGGTCAGCCAACGCTTTGAGTTTTTTCTTACCCATCGCCTCTTTCGCGGCCTGGGCCATCGTGTGCAGTTGCGCCCGGTCGTTGCCGATATTGGTGACTTCATGGGCCACGATCAGGTGGTGCTTTGCATCCACTGCCGTCTGTATGTTGTAGCCCACCAGGCCTGAGCCTTGAGCGTGGGTGGCCATGGAGCGGGCGTCGGCATCGGTGAGGGAGATCTGGCCGTCAGGCACATCCTTCAGCTGCCGCTTTACTTTATCGAGTTGCTGCATTTGCTCACGCAACTTTTGGATCTTCTCTTGCAGACGTTCCGTCTTGGCCTCGACTTCGGCAGGTTGAGTACGGTCGGCCGTCTCCAAGGCATCAAGGTAACGCTGGATGCTGTGTTCGATCTGTTCCTGGCGTTTGTCGACCTTGCCCACGGTGAAGTTGCGGTCCCGGCTGTTCACCGCCTTGAACTTGCTGCCGTCGATTGCCACGATGGCCTGGGTGAACAGCTTCAACTGTCGGCACAAGACGATGAAGCGTTGGCAGACGTTACGGATACCGGTGCCGTTGTCATGGCGGAAATCGGCGATGGTTTTGAAGTCGGGCGTCAGCCGGCCGGTGAGCCACATCAGTTCCACGTTGCGTTGGGCTTCGCGCTCCAGGCGGCGGCTGGACTGGATGCGGTTCAGGTAGCCGTAGATGTAAAGCTTGAGCAGCACGGCGGGGTGGTACGAGGGGCGACCCGTCAGAGCAGGTTCGGTGCCAGCGAAGCCCAAGCTGCGCAGGTCCAGTGCTTCAACGAAAGCATCAACGATGCGCACCGGGTTGTCTTCGCCAACGTAATCATCGAGGCACTCGGGCAGCAAGGTGACTTGCTGGCGGTCTTGGCTTTCGATGAATCGCTTCATGGACTACCTCGCTGGAAACGGGTT
>NZ_JBWKQM010000035.1:0-1198 GCF_059418745.1 Rhodoferax sp. GW821-FHT07F03 | reverse complement strand
AAATTAAGCAATGATCTTGGCAACCACGCCGGCGCCGACGGTCTTGCCGCCTTCACGGATGGCGAAACGCAGACCTTCTTCCATGGCGATGGGGTTGATCAGCTTGACGGTGATCGACACGTTGTCGCCTGGCATGACCATTTCCTTGCCTTCTGGCAACGCGATCGCACCGGTCACGTCCGTAGTACGGAAGTAGAACTGGGGACGGTAGTTGTTGAAGAAAGGTGTGTGGCGGCCGCCTTCGTCTTTGCTCAGCACGTAGATTTCAGAGGTGAAATGCGTGTGTGGCTTGATCGAACCGGGCTTGCACAGCACTTGGCCGCGCTGCACGTCTTCGCGCTTGGTGCCGCGCAGCAAGATGCCGACGTTGTCGCCAGCTTGGCCTTGGTCCAGCAGCTTGCGGAACATTTCCACGCCGGTGCAGGTGGTCTTTTGGGTGTCAGCGATACCGACGATTTCGATTTCTTCGCCGACCTTGATGATGCCGCGCTCAACGCGACCGGTCACCACGGTACCACGACCGGAGATGGAGAACACGTCTTCCACAGGCATCAGGAACGCGCCGTCAACAGCACGCTCTGGCAGGGGGATGTAGGTGTCCAGTGCATCGGCCAGCTTCATGATCGCGCCTTCGCCGAGCTCGCCCTTGTCGCCTTCCATGGCCAGCTTGGCGCTGCCGTGGATGATGGGGGTGTCGTCGCCTGGGAAGTCGTACTTGTCCAGCAGCTCGCGCACTTCCATTTCAACGAGTTCGAGCAGTTCGGCGTCGTCCACCATGTCGCACTTGTTCAGGAACACGATGATGTAAGGCACGCCCACTTGGCGGGCCAACAGGATGTGTTCGCGGGTTTGGGGCATGGGGCCGTCAGCAGCCGAGCAAACCAAGATAGCGCCGTCCATTTGGGCTGCGCCGGTGATCATGTTCTTCACATAGTCGGCGTGGCCTGGGCAGTCCACGTGGGCGTAGTGGCGGTTGGCGGTTTCGTATTCGACGTGGGCGGTATTGATGGTGATACCGCGGGCCTTTTCTTCGGGCGCTGCGTCGATTTGGTCGTAGGCCTTGGCCGAACCGCCGAACTTGGCTGCCAGCACGGTGGTGATGGCGGCCGTCAGCGTGGTCTTGCCGTGGTCAACGTGACCGATCGTGCCCACGTTGACGTGGGGCTTGGTGCGCGTGAACTTTTCTTTTCCCATTTTT
>NZ_JBWKQM010000034.1:0-1212 GCF_059418745.1 Rhodoferax sp. GW821-FHT07F03 | reverse complement strand
GCGGGCCATGGTCGCGATCTCCTTGGTCGGATGGATCGCAAACGTCGTGCCAGGAGTTTTTTTACAGCTTCAACGTTTGAGCTCAGCCGACCACGCCAGCGCAGCGGGCTCGGGGCGGGTGCAGCGAGAGGTTATGGCGCATTGGAGCACTCCCAGCAGACAAACGTAGCATTTTCAGTCGATCCCATCGCTTCGACAAATGCGTCGTTTCGGAAACCCGGCAATGTCTGAAGCCGCTTCAGCAACTCTCCGGCACCTTGCGCTCCTTGCGGGATCGCACAGCCTCCAGACTGGCTTTTTAATATCCAGAAGACATCCTCGCTCCAAGGTCCTCCACCGGTCGTGATCACCGCCACAGACCGAAGCTCATCCCAGCGAACAGCTTCAGTTTCACCATTTGACATAGTGCGAACGACCTTCTCTTCATCGAAGGCCACGGAGCGTGGGACGCGGCGGAGCAGCCGTTGAACTAAGTTAATGAAACTCATGCGTCATAACGTCGGCGCATGCCCGGTATGCAACCTGTGCCGCGAAGCGGCAGTCTTTGGTTGCGTGTCCGTGTCGAGCAACCTGTTAACCAGCGCAGCAAGTGCGGTGAAGCGTGGCATGAATTCGACGTCCCGGGTAGTCTTTGCAGTTGGAGTATTCATTGCGATAGTAAACGGCCCAGTAGCTTATGGTTCGCCTTCCAATGGTTTCGAAGTACGCGCGGTTGGCGGCGATGAATTCTGTGTATAGAGCCGTGTTCAAGTTCGGAAGCGCCTGCTCTATCAATTTCATGATTGTGACGACGTATTCTCCGACGAGTTGAATGATGAATGGCACTACCCAGGGCTCTTCGATTTCAATCAGTCGCTTCACGCATTTTTCCCGCAGATACCCGTCATGATGGCGAGTCCCAAGGCAGAGCGCTATGAGCCCCTGAACCCCGGGTCGGTTCGCGCAGTTCAGCACTTGGCTTTCTCTGTAGTAAACACGGTAGGGTATGTCAATTGTTTCCCCGCACACCCGAACTTGGAAACCGGCTGCAGGTGGATGCCACTGGCAATCGGAAAGCTGCGGTAGGACGGCTCGGACCTCGTCCGCGAGTGCTGACGGGAATGCTCGCACTTCGGCGTTTTCACTCATAGCCGGTTAACGAGGCTGTAAAAAAATCCGGTTCCCACACGCGCAACTATGGCGTTGCCCTGTGCGCAGATCGAGTTTCGTGAA
>NZ_JBWKQM010000033.1:0-1614 GCF_059418745.1 Rhodoferax sp. GW821-FHT07F03 | reverse complement strand
GGGGGTGCGGACAATAACTTGGACTACTTGGAGGTAGTTCATGTATTCATACGAAGAGCGAATTCGAGCCGTCAAGCTCTATATCAAGCTCGGCAAACGCACTGGCCCGACGATTCGGCAGTTGGGCTACCCAACAAAGAATTCACTCAAGGGCTGGCATCGAGAGTACGAACGGGATCGGGATTTACAGGTGGGATACGCCCGTTCTAGGAAGAAGTACGCCGCGCAACAAATACAGGTGGCAGTTCAGCATTACCTTGATCATGATCGTTGTATCGCATCCACCCTGAGGGCACTGGGATACCCATGCAGGGCGCTGCTCACGGACTGGATCGATGAACTGCACCCGCAGATTCGTCGACGTATGGTAGGGCGTGCACCGAATGTTCAGCACCCACCGGAGATAAAGAATGCCGCAGTGGTTGAGCTTTGCACCAGGACGACCAATGCGCAGACCATTGCCCAATCAGTAGGTGTGTGCAGGCCGACGTTGTACAACTGGAAGAATCAACTACTTGGTCGGGATACATCTGCATCTATGAAGCGACATAACGATTCAGGGTCAGCTCCAAAGCAAAAAGATCTCACGGAATTGCAGCAGCACGTAGCGCTTCTTGAACGTGACATCCGACGCTTGCAGCTTGAACACGACCTCTTAAAGAAGGCCAATGAACTGTTAAAAAAAGGCCTGGGCGTCGCCCCGCAACTCCTGAGCAATCGGGAGAAGACCCTGCTGGTTGACGCCCTGAAGAACACCTACACACTTGCAGAGTTGCTGGCTGAACTGGAATTAGCCCGTAGCTCCTACTTCTATCACTGCGCCCGGCTAAGGAGTCCAGACAAATACGCTGACGCTCGGGCTGCCATTACCGATGTCTTCCAGAGCAATCACCGTTGCTACGGTTACAGGCGAATGCGTGCAGCACTTGGGCGGCGCCATCTGCATATCTCCGAGAAAGTCGTGCAACGCTTGATGAAGCAGGAATGCTTGGTCGTTGCCGCCAATAAAAGGCGTCGGTACGGGTCTTACCTTGGCGAAATCAGCCCTGCGCCAGAGAATCTCATCAACCGGGACTTCCAGGCTACCACCCCGAACGAGAAGTGGCTGACCGATATTACGGAGTTCCATATCCCGGCTGGGAAGGTGTATCTATCGCCCGTGATTGACTGCTTCGATGGCCTGGTAGTCAGCTGGACCATTGGCACGCGTCCAGACTCCGACCTGGTGAACACGATGTTGGACGCTGCCATTGAGACGGTAGCCAGCAGCAAAAGCAGACCTGTCATTCACTCTGATCGTGGTGCTCACTATCGCTGGCCGGGCTGGCTCTCACGGGTGCGCAACGCAAAGCTGATTCGTTCGATGTCGCGCAAAGGATGTTCACCGGATAACGCAGCCTGTGAGGGCTTCTTCGGGCGATTGAAAACAGAGATGTTCTATCCTCGGAACTGGCAGGACATCACGATTGAGCAATTCATCCAGATCGTTGACTCTTACATCCGCTGGTATAACGAAAAGCGCATCAAGATGTCCCTTGGCTCACTCAGTCCCATCGAATACCGGGCGAGCCTCGGAATAACGGCATAAACCAGTCCAAGTTTTACGCCGCACCC
>NZ_JBWKQM010000032.1:0-1625 GCF_059418745.1 Rhodoferax sp. GW821-FHT07F03 | reverse complement strand
CTCGGCGTGGTCGTCACCCCCTATGAAGCCCAGGACCAGGTCTACCTGGACATCAAGGCCGGCCGCCTGGACGGCACCGTGGCCGACATCATCGAAGTCACCGGTGGCTTCCTGAGCAAGCCCGAAGGCAAGGACTACGTGGCCGTCGGCCCCGAGCTGTACACCCCCAAGTACTTTGGCGGCGGTGTCGGCGTGGCCCTGCGCAAGGGTGACAAGGCGCTGAAGGAAGAACTCAACGCCGCCATCAAGGCCATCCGCACCGACGGCACCTACAAGACCCTGAACGACAAGTACTTCAAGATCGACGTGTACGGCACGAAATAAAGCGCACCCCCAGGCTGCAGCGCTTCGCGTCTTTCGCCAACCCCCTTGCAGGGGGCGAACCCTACAGCCCGGCGGAGCCGGTTCTGTGGGTTCCTGGTGGGAAGACAGGGGTGTCTACAGGCGGGGTCTAGCCGTGGTCTTACCGCAGCATTTCCTGCGCGGCGGCCACGGCGTATTTTTTTCTACTTGGGAACTGTGTTTTGTCTGATTACTACTGGTCCATCCTCCATGGCGCGCTGCTCACGGTCGGCGTGTCCCTGGCCGCGCTGGCGGTCTCGGTGCTGCTGGGCCTGCTGGGTGCGGCGGCCAAGCTCTCCGGGCGGCCGGTGCTGGTCGTGCCGGCCACGCTGTACACCACCATCATCCGCGGCATCCCGGACCTGGTGCTGATGCTCTTGGTGTTCTACGGCGGCACGATTGGCGTGAATGCCCTGCTGGAGATGGCCGGCAGCGAGGCTACGCTGGACCTGGAGCCGTTCACCGCCGGGGTGCTGACCCTGGGCTTCATCTACGGCGCGTACATGACCGAGACCTTTCGCGGCGCCATCATGGCGATTCCGCGCGGGCAGTTCGAGGCGGCAGCTGCCTTTGGCATGGGGCCTCGGCAGGCCTTCTTGCGCATCACGGCGCCGCAGATGGTGCGCTATGCCCTGCCAGGCTTTACGAATAACTGGCTGGTGCTGATCAAGGCCACGGCCCTGGTGAGTTTGATCGGCCTGCAGGAGATGACCTATCTGGCCAAGCAGGCCAGTGCGGCAACCCGCTCGCCGTTTGTCTTTTTGCTGTTTGCCGGGGCTTTGTTCCTGGTCTACACCTGGGTGTCGCTGGAGGTGCTGCGCAGGCTGAATGCCCGCTACAGCCTGGGCACCAAGCGCATTACGCTGTGAGGATGACGGTATGAACTGGGAAGTCATCTTTCGCGAAGAGAGCCTGGCCATGTTTGGCGAGGGGATTCTGAATACGCTGTGGCTGCTGGCGGCGTCTGTCGCCATCGGGGCGGTGCTGGCGGTGGCCTTTGCTTTGGCCTTGACCAGCAACAGCGTGCTGCTGAAACGGTTGGTGGGGGCCTATACCTTTGTGATCCGGGGCACACCGCTGCTGATCCAGGTGTATTTGATTTACTACGGTCTGGCGCAGCTGGACTGGATACAGGCGCGCTGGGATACGGTGTGGCCGCTGGTGTATTTCAAGAACGCGTTCTTTTGTGCCTTGCTGGCGTTTGCGCTGAATACCGGGGGTTACACAGCCGAGATGCTGGCCGGGGCCATCCGCGAGACGAATGCGGGCGAGATCGAAGCCGC
>NZ_JBWKQM010000031.1:0-1746 GCF_059418745.1 Rhodoferax sp. GW821-FHT07F03 | reverse complement strand
AACGAGGCTGTAAAAAAATCCGGTTCCCACACGCGCAACTATGGCGTTGCCCTGTGCGCAGATCGAGTTTCGTGAATTGGACGTTCATGCCTACAGTGTGCCGTAATTTCACCCGCATCGGCTCCATAGGACGGTTCGTCCGCCCTACCGCGCCGTCCCCCGTCCCAGCTGCGTCTTCGTCAACTTCTCAATGTTGTGCACCATGCAGTACAGGTTCCACTGCGTGTTGACCTTGGTGAGTCCCCTGTGATTCAAACGGGTCAGCCGCTTGTTGTGCCGGATGTTGGCAAACACCGGCTCCACCGTGCCAATGCGCTGGCTGTAGAGCTGCCTACCCCTGGGGGAGTCAATCGCCTGGCGCATGCGTTCACTCGGATGGGTCGGGTCTTTCACCTTGGGCTCAAAGCGGGTGACCTGGCGGCCCCGACCATCGTTGGGTTTGAGGAGGCCTTTGAGGCATTGCGCGCTGAGTTTGCAGGCGTTGCAGTCCACCGCTTTGGCGGTGTACGTTTGGTATTGCAAACCCGTCGCTGTGGTGTGGATGCTGCCTGGGCTGGTCATCAACTGGCCCGCCGGGCAGGTGGCGGTGTTGTCGTCGTTGAAGCGGAAGTCCTTGGGGCCAAAGCGCTTGATCGGCTTGGACTCACCCGTGGCCTGCTTCTCGTACAGCGGGTCGGGCTTACCTTTGTGTTGGGTTTGCCCTGCAAATCGCTCATCGCGGCTGCGCATCTGGTTGTCGGCAATTAGCGCGGGGATGTTGTGGTCCTTGAGATGCTGCACATTGGCGTCGCTGTGGTACCCGGCATCGGCGGTGATCAGGGTGTGGGCTTCCCGGTAAGGCTGGCTTTGCGCAATCATGGGAACCAGCATGGCCTGCTCGGAGCCTGAGCCGATGACGTCGGCCGCCACAATGACCTGGTGAGCGCTGTCCACTGCAGCCTGCGCCGCGTAGCCCTGGATGACGCCTTTGCTGGTGGCCATCTTGGCGCTCTCGGGGTCGGTGAGATTGGTCTTAAGTTCCTGGCCTTTGCGGTTTTGGCGGGAGGTGTTATTGGCCAGAAACTCCCGGGTGCGTGCGGCTTCTTTGCGCAGGGCCTCTATGCGGGCTTGGCGCTTGGGCTCCAGTGCGTCGTCTATGCCGTGTTTGTCCTGGGCCTGGTGCAGGGCCAGTATCTTGTCGGCGGCCTTCTCCAGTCGCTCGGCTCTGTGGTGCAGTTCTTCATGGGTACCGCTGCGCTCTTTGCTGGCGTTGGAGGGCAGCTTGACGCCATCGATGGCAAACATGTCGCGGCCAATCAGTCCTTGGGCATCGCAGGTCATCAATACTTGGCTGAACAAGGGCTTGATCTGGGCGCTGAGCTTGGCTACGAACTTGGCAATGTGGGTATGGCTGGGTTGGCTGTCGCCACTGATGGCGATGAACTGGACGTTGCGTTGGCATGTTTGTTCAATCACCCGGCTGGAGAGTAGGCCTTGGCTGTAGGCCAGCAGTACGATCTTGAGCATGACACGCGGGTCGTAGGCGCTGGCTCCGACTTCATCGTTTTTGAATTGCGCGTCCAGTGCACTGAGGTCGAGTTCGTGATCGACCAGGTAGTTCAGCGCGAAGGCGAAGCTGCCGGGGATGATTTGCTCAGACAAGACTACCGGCAGCAACAGGCTGTTATGGTCTTGGGGTTTGTAGCGGGCCATGGTCGCGATCTCCTTGGTCGGATGGATCGCAAACGTCGTGCCAGGAGTTTTTTT
>NZ_JBWKQM010000030.1:0-2061 GCF_059418745.1 Rhodoferax sp. GW821-FHT07F03 | reverse complement strand
GTTCCACGAACTCACGTTTGAGGTCCATAAGGTTCCTTGTTTGCCAGGCCATGTACTTCTCCTCGCGCATCTCGCGCCGGAAAAGTGTTACCCATGTCCTCGCACACCTGTTACCTAGGTACCCGGTCCATACACTTCGCCAAAGAAACGTAACCCAACGAAAGGGCGAGCCGAAGTCGTCGCCCCTTCGCTGCGCTACGGGTACGCTGCGTTGCTCAGTCTGAGCGGGGTCTGGCTAAACTCGCTTCGCTCAAACAACGCCAGCCCTGATCCGCTCAGACTTCCGCTACTCGCCGACGCCACACGGCGTGGGAGCGGACAGCCAAACAGCCAGCCCGGCTGCGCCGGGCATCGCGCACAGGGCGAACAACACCCCCTTCCGTTCGCCCTGAGCTTGTCGAAGGGCTTCGACAAGCTCAGCCCGAACGGCATGACGTAAACGGCGGCACGACTCCTTCGCGCCCTAAGCGCGATTTGGCGCACAGCGCCACCGATCCCGCATTCGGGGTCCCCCTCTGTATGCGCCGAGGCGCGCAGCTTTGGACGGATCAGGGCTGGCGTTGTTTGAGCGAAGCGAGTTTAGCCAGACCCCGGCCAAAGCGAGCACCGCAGGTTCCCCAGCACGGTAGTGCTGGGGTGCAGACAGTGGGGACGCCTTTCTTTTGGTGACTTTTCTTTTGCGCAAAAGAAAAGTTACTGCGCCGCCGGGCGCACATCCCGGCCAGGGATTGCCTAGACGTAAAGACCCATTCGCACTATCCCCAACTGCACATAAATCTTCAAATGGAAACAGACTCCTAATCACATTCAAGCTGCGCAAACAGCTATAAAAAATAGAACATTTGGTGGTTCCACCTTTTTGAGGGAAGACGCCTACAGGTTGGGCACCGACCGGCTACGCCGGGCTATAGTGGTTCAACACTGAACGTGCGGTGTTTGTCAAAATTTTTATACCTGTATAAAAAACTAGGGCACCCCACGGAAAGCCAATCTGCAAGCCACTTCCAGAAGATTTTTATGACCAATATAGACGGCAGCAACTTTTTTATCGCGCAGCTTTTTCGGTCTACATTACGTTAGCCAACACATGAAGTTTCCAAGCTTCTCCGCGAACCGCTTCGCCTGCACAACTATCGCCATAGTTGCATATTGCGCAGCGCACGCTACGCAAACTCCAGGGCGCGACGCCTGGGATGAACTGAGGCCAGATTCCGAAGCCTACAAGGTCCTCAAGCGGCGTTGTCAAGCCGACGCAGGCGAGGAGTTCTTCGGAACCGTCGAGGACGTGAAGGGCGTCTACTTAGATTCCGAGGCACGTACGATGTCTTTCATCACGGGCGGCCCCGCAAGCTACGGCATTTCGTACACCAACCCTCCATACATGTTCTTGCGGAATGGGTTGTACTACGTTGAGTACGGTTCTGAACTGCCTGGGGCAAGCGCGTTTGGACGCACTGGTGCAAAGGAGGGAAGCTCCTATGTTCGCTTTGACACGAAAACCCGAAACACGGAGGCCATCAGCGACAGGACTGCTCAAGTGCGAATCAGTTTCAAACGTACAACATCGGAAGACGAGGAAAAACTTGGTGTCTTTGGTCGCTTAATCGAGATCTCAGACGACACGGCACACAAAGTCCTTGCGCGAAGAAGAGACTACGTATGGCTGAATCCTGACCGGCGCGGCGCCCACGGTGGTTTCATCTGCCCCACTGTCCCCGAGGGGGAGTCTTTGCCAATCTCGTTTCTGGCGAAGGTAATCAACGTTAAGAGCTACACGTGCTGGACAAAATTTGGAGCGGCCACTCGTGCGTTGACCAACAAATATGATTCGAGCGCACACAATGCCCTACTGAATGAAATGAATCAGTGCGAAGCCGATTACTTTGGTCGAACCAAGTAGTGCATGCAAAGTAGTCACCTCAGACGTTGCCGTGTTGGCTAACCCGTCATTGCAGCTGACTGCCTTCGGCAGCCGCTGAACTCCAACGTTGAAGCTGTAAAAAAACTCCTGGCACGACGTTTGCGATCCATCCGACCAAGGAGATCGCGACCATGGCCCGC
>NZ_JBWKQM010000029.1:0-2268 GCF_059418745.1 Rhodoferax sp. GW821-FHT07F03 | reverse complement strand
TCACTCAGTCCCATCGAATACCGGGCGAGCCTCGGAATAACGGCATAAACCAGTCCAAGTTTTACGCCGCACCCCCGTAGTAGTACTGCTTCAAACCAAGATTCAAACTCAGCATCCGTTTCGACATGACGCCAGACAATCAATTGAAACTAGCCCGACGCATGCTGGCTAGGCCCCCCGCAAGCTGTAGCTGGGATGACATGCTCAATCATGAAGACGACCTGATCTGGCCCACCCAGTCGAGGCAACCGCATGTTGGGGAGCTTCGTTGTTGCGTCGACTCCATCGGGCTGACCTTAGCCTTCCTCGCATTGCCCCCCGCCGGATGGCAACAGCTTGAGGACGAGTTCGGCAAGGCAGCAGTGGCGTTTCGCTTCATGATGCTGCCGGGCGACATTGATGTTTTTCTCAAATCGTCGGCTGCAGCTCGCCCGGTCCGTCTATATGACGATGGACCAGTAGTTCCTCCGGCGCCTCCGGCCGATCCGCTCGAGTCCGTGATGAAGTTCATAGATGCTGCGGTGACCAAGGTGGCGGCGTCTGTTGATAGCGAGACGCGGGTGCGTCCGTTGATGAACAAGAGAGGGGTGCTTCAGCTGTTGGTCATAACCAGCACCATCGTGACTCGCGATCGATTGCATCAGCTTCCAGCGTTCCGCAAGGCGCTCGAGCGCCTGCGCGCCCAGCTGCGTACCGAAAAAATCAATTTGCACAGTGTGTCGATCGAAGCGCAGGAGGTCATCGATCGGGTCAATCACTTGATTACAGCGGAGGACATACTAAAAAAGGGAGAGGCGCCGCAGTTGCGCTTCGCTCAAGGACCATGGGATAGCATTCGCCAGCTGTGGCCATTTGGCAAACGCTAATTCACGGTCCGGGAACTTGCACTCGCGCCCTTTCCTGGCTGGCGCGGCCTTGTTCTCGCAGAAGTCCGATGCATACTCGGCCAGAATGCGGTCTAACCATTCTGTCAAGCGGACAGCCACTGGAGTACCGGGTTCTGCCGCTTACCTCAACCTGGTTTGACAGACTTTGTAAAACGAGACTTGTTTTAAGGAAACCTCACTTGACTATCGCGTCTAAGCTTCCTGTAGTCCTGCTCGCTTGCTGCCTAGGTATGACAACGAAAGCGTTACCTGCATCAAGCCGACCTGACGAGACAGGAACCGTTGAAACGGCCTACACCTATCACATTCTGGTTCGGAGCAAGGCCGAAGCTGCTCGACTGCGGGCGCAGATTGATGCCGCTCCTCCAGCGCAACAGTTTTCCAAGTTCAAAGAAGTCGCCAAACGTACCAGCATCGACCCAGGCAGTTCCTCCAGCGGAGGAAATCTCGGAACCGTCTATCGCGGCGAGATGGTTGTTCGCTTTGAGAATGCCATTTTCGGGAGTAGTGCGAAAAGTGTGACTGGCCCCTTCCAATCTGAGTTTGGGTGGCATTTGGCTTATGTAGAACGGTTCGGAGAAGAGCCGGTATCGAGCATTTGCCAGGCATCAGCCAAGAAGGCCTATGACCAAGCGTCGGACTCGGAGAAAGAAGGCCTGTCGCTCGCGATTTCTCCGGTGGAGCGGACAGCATTGCCGGCCAGCGTAGTAGCGCTACTAGGCGCGGGCTGGCATGGGCCGTTTATGGACGAGGACCGCAATCTTCTATATGTACGGGCGGCGCGGCAGCCTGCAGCAGATTCCGTTCGCGTTTTAACTCGGCACATTGAATTCACGTCCGCGCAGCTAGTCGCAACGAGCGGGCGACCTTTCGGCTGCGCTAGGTCTCGCCAAGAAGACTGGGCAATTGATTGTCAGCATGCAACCGTTGCATTGTGGTCATCGGCTGAGTACGAGGGGCGAGGCGCCCGTGGCCGCAAGTTGACCGACATTAAGTTCGACCACTCGAAAACCGAAAGTCCCGTAGGTGTGTCGGGTGCGGCGAAACAGTTCTTCGATTTTTCCTGTAAGAGCTCCGCTCTCGTCGGCTAAATTTAGGCGTTGGCCGCGTCAATTGGCTTGGTTGGGCTGAGGCAAATCGGGCATATTTTTACGGCTGGCAGGTTCGGCGTCGTTCAATGCATATGGTGACGCTCACGATTGGCTTCGTCCTGAAGTTACCCTAGCTGCCAGATAGGATGCAGCTGTCGGCCGAGGCTGTGTGAAAACGCTTCACGCTTAGCCGCTTCAAAAATAAAATAAGGTAACCCGTTTCCAGCGAGGTAGTCCATGAAGCGATTCATCGAAAGCCAAGACCGCCAGCAAGTCACCTTGCTGCCCGA
>NZ_JBWKQM010000028.1:0-2444 GCF_059418745.1 Rhodoferax sp. GW821-FHT07F03 | reverse complement strand
GCCGCCTGGCGCTGGAGCGACGAAGTTGGCCCCTTCCTGCGCAACACCCAGGGCAACACCCCCCAGCGCAGCTACTGCGTGCAGTACCGAGAAACCGACCTGGCCTTCGTCTCCCGCCTGCTGGCCGAAGAAGGCCTGGGCTGGCGCGTGGAAGAAAGCGACTCCGCCCCCAGCGGCCACCAGCTGGTGCTCTTCGCCGACTCCAGCCAGACCAGCGCCTGCCCCGAAGACGCCACCAGCGCCCACGCCCTGGGAGGCGCCGGCATCCGCTTCCACGGCGCCAGCGCGCTGGAAGAGCAAGACGCCATCCAGGCCCTGGTGCACAGCAGCAGCCTGCCCCCGGCACGCCTCAGCCTGCAAAGCTTTGACTACAAAGCCAAGGCCTCCAGCAGCGTCAGCATCCCCCTCTTCCCCAGCAACGTCCCCTTCAGCGGCGGCCCCAACGCCCCCCAGCTGGAGAGCTATGACAGCCCCGGCAGCTACGCCTTTGCCGACGCCACCCAGGCCCGCGCCGCCGCCGACCGCATCGCCCAGGCCCACCACAGCCAGCGCAGCCGCTGGCAGGGCCGCAGCACCGTGCGCACCCTGCGCCCCGGCACCCGCTTCGCCCTGGTGGGCAGCCCGCGCCAGATGTCTGGCACCGGTAACGCAACCAACACCGACAGCAGCCACAACAGCACCCAAAACCCCGAACTGCTGGTGCTCGGCGTCACCAGCATCGGCATCAACAACCTGCCCCGCCCGGCCCAGGAAGCCCTGGCCGAGCTGTTCGGTCCGGTGTCGCAGCTGCTGGGCGAGCTACTGCAGCAACTATCGATACAAGACAAATCAGCCTCTAGCGCAGATTCCACCTGCGCAAGCAGCTATGAACTCGATAGCACCCGTGTTGATTTAATCCCCACCTCCGCCCTCATCGCCCAGGCCCAGAAGCTGGGCTACGCCAACCGCTTCGAAGCCATCGCCGCCCAGCAGCCCTGGCGCCCGGTGCTGGCCGATGGCACCGGCCTGCGGCTGAACCCGCGCCCCACCGCCTGGGGTAGCCAGACCGCCATCGTCATCGGCGCCCAGGGCGAGACAGTCCCCAGCGGGGCGGACGAGACCTTCACCGACCGCCTGGGGCGCATCCGCATCCGCTTCCACTGGCAGGGCCAGGGCAGTGAGAGTGCAGACGACAGCACCAGCACCTGCTGGGTCCGTGTACTGCAGCGCAGCGCGGGCGGAGGAAGTGGTGCCGGCATGGGCGTGCAATTCATCCCCCGCATCGGCCAGGAGGTGCAGGTGCAGTTTCTGGAAGGCGATATCGACCGCCCCATCGCGGTGGCCGCGCACTACAACGGCCAGGGCGAAGGCGGTGTGCTGCCCTCCCCCGGCGGTGCCCAGGACGCCGATGCCGACACCAGCGTCTTCGATGCCGCCAGCGACACCCGCTACAGCGGCCAGGGCAACCTGGTCGGCACGGGCGCGGGCGGGCACAGCCCCGTCTGGCATGGCGCTGCGGCAGGCAGTGGACCGTCTGGCCAACGCAACGCCAGTGCCCAGTGGGGTATCCGCAGCAAGGAATATGGTGGTACCGGCTACAACCAGCTGGTGTTTGACGATACCGACGGCCAAGGCCCCCAGGGCAGGATCCAGCTCAAAACCACGCAAGCCGCCACCGAGCTCAACCTGGGCCATCTGCTGCACACCGCAGACAACTACCGGGGCAGCCTGCGCGGCACCGGCACCGAGCTGCGTACCGATGCTTACGGCGCCATCCGCGCCGGCGCCGGCCTGCTCATCAGCAGCTATGCGCTACAGCACAGCGCCAGCCACCGCGACCCGGCCGGCGACAACAGCGCCGGCATGGCCCTGCTCAAACAGGCCAGCACCCTGGCCGCATCCTTCAGCCAGGCCGCCACCACGCACCAGACAGTCGCCCTGGCCAGCCATGTGGGCAGCACAAAAGCCAACGCCAGCGCACTCAACGACCAAGCCGCCCCCCTGCAAGCCCTGTACACCGCCGCCAGCGGCATGCTGGACCCGGCCAGCCTGGCCCAGGCCCAAAGTGACGCCGCCGCCAAAAGCACCCAAGCCAGCGACGGCAAACTACCGCACAGCACCGACGCGGTGCTGGGCATTGCCGCACGCGGCGGCCTGGGCGTGGTCGCCGGGCAGAACATCCAACTCAACAACGGCGAGACCACCAGCCTGATGAGCGGCCAGGACAGCCAATTCGCCAGTGGCGGCCAGCTGCGCGTGCACACCGGCCAGGCCATCGGCGTGCTGGCCGGGGCCGTCAAAGCAGGAACTAACAACAACGGCCTGCAGCTCATCGCCGCCAAGGACGACATCGACATCCAGGCCCAGGCGGGGGAACTCAAAGTCCAGGCCAAGGGCCAAGTCGATGTAATGAGCGCCAACGCCCACATCGACTGGGCTGCGGCCAAGCGGATTCGCATCGCTAC
>NZ_JBWKQM010000027.1:0-2946 GCF_059418745.1 Rhodoferax sp. GW821-FHT07F03 | reverse complement strand
ATCAATGGCGGCAAGTTCAGCGACAGCGCCGCCAGTGCCCTGGTCACGGCGCTGGGCCAGAGCCTGACGACGCAGATCGGCGATTGGGCGCAAACCCATGGCATCGAGCCGGGCGATATCGGTAAGGCGGTTGCCCACGCGGCGGTGCAGTGCGCGCAGGCCCAGGCCATGGGCGGCGACTGCGCCAGTGCGGCCATGGGTGGGGCCACGGCCGAGCTGCTCTCGCCCTATCTGGGCAGTACGGGCAAGTACGGCGAGCTGGTGGCCGCGCTGGGCTCCATGGTGCTGGCCACGGCTACCGGGCATGACGCCACCACGGCCATGCTCGCGGCGCAGGAGGTGGATACGTATAACCGGCAGCTGCATAGGGAAGATCACAGCCTCGCGGCCAAGCTGGCAGCCAAAGGCAAATACACCCAAGCACAAATTGAAGAACAAATGCGCTTGATGGGAAATGCGGCGTATGGGGAGTTGCCCAATTCGATTACGGCACTGACCGACTTCCAAGCCATCCAAAACAACATCACTCAAGACCCCAGCATGCCCAAGGCGGTCGATAACCGCGTGGTGGTTGAGGTACCCGGTCAAGCCAATAAGGAAATCCAGCAGTACATCCTTGCAAACAGCAAGGACAGCCAAGGGCAGTCGGTATATAGCGCCAGCAATATGGCGTTGAATAACCCAGTGCTGAGCAACACGCCCCCCGCCAGCAACACCACGACGGCGACGAGAACCACTGCGGAATATGCGGCAGGCTTGCTGCCTGCCGCAAACGACAATCGCACAGGTTCGCAGATCGACGCCAGCCAGGATCGCCTAACGACCAATCTAGCCTTGGCTCCTCTCGTGCTGACAACAGGCATGGCGCTGGCACCCGAGACGCTGCTGGGCTCGATGGCGACAGGGGGCGCCTTGGCCGGTGGCAACAACGTTGCGGTGCAGCTCATCACCACCGGTACGGTGAATCCAACGGAAGCCGCCATAGATACCGCTGCGGGTGCTGTACTGGGGGGCGTAGGGTATGGGGTGACTGCGGGAGTCAGCAGTTCTCTAAATAGGGCGGCAGTGGCGGGCTCGTCTACTACTTCAATTAGTCCATCAACACTAAGTCAATCCACAGTTAACGAAGTATTGTCAATCGATAAAGGCTTACGACCCGATCCTAGTACGTATCTATCTCAGGCATACCAAGATGCTCATGCGGGAATGTTTAGTAATGGCGTTGCCAGAATTCAACCTTCAGCTCCAACAGGTACTATCGGTAGAACAGAAACGTGGGTCATGCCTGCAAGCACAGCACAAGACGCAATAAATAATGCGGCTGGAAGTCTTTCAAAGTTGGAGACACTCTTAGGATTAGATAGTGGCTATCTCGGCACTGAGTCGGTACTAGTAAGTATCCCCAATCCAATCGGATATCGCATACCAACCGGCAATGAATTTGGTGCAAATAATTTCTGGCGACCTGGCGGTTTTACTAGCCCAGGCGGTTTGCCAGAGGCGGTTATCAATCCTGTTAAACCCGGAAATTACTCCATTACTCCTATTATTAAAAAGGATTAAATCATGAACGAAAAATTATTCGAATTAAGTGATCTTGAAATATGGAAACGTGGAGATCGTTTTTATGTTCGATACGATGCGGGCTCACATCAAATAGTAATGCGAGAAGATGAAATTTCCGCAGAAGAAGCTGAGCAAGCTATTCAAAATGAAGGTGCTGCAATAAAAATTCTATTTTTATTGCAGAAACGCCTATTACAGGCTGGCATTGACCCGTATGTTTCAAATATTTCCAGCTCTAAATAATGAATATATCCTGTCCGCGTGTCCTTGTGTCCTGAAGCAATTAGCAGGAGGTTTGATGTGAATCACCACTGAGAGCAATTGCATGTCTCGCCGGAACTTTTTCTGGGGGCAGATACACGGAAATCGTGACTACCGAGCCTGTCGTTTTATATCGTGCAGGTACAAAAGATGTACCTTTGGGACAGTTCTTTAGCGCAGAACAACCTGCTGGGGTGATTCAAACACGAGTAGATCAGGCAGTCCTTCCTGTATGGCCAGGTGGCGGTACGTCTCCGCTTGACTCTGTTTTCAAGATCACAATCCCCATCGGAACAAAAATGTACTACGGTGAAATCGGTGCTCAAAATGGGTTCTATGTTGGAGGGACTCAGCAGATTGTTGTGCAATCGCCTTGGAAAATTCCAGGTGTAAAAAGCGAACTTATCGGACCATTGAAATGACATCCAAATCAGAGAGTCAAATTGAACTATTGACAAGCATTAGGAGGATGGTGAAATTACTGACACTTTCCAAACAAGATCAATGGGCGAGGGCATTAAATTCGGTCTTGACAGATCCAAGAATACAACTAAATCTGGAGCGGTTTATTCTGTCTCTTTACGGAGGAATGGGTTCTTTGAATGACGTCGTTTTGTACATAAATGGGGAGGCAAATTTGGATGTCAATAACGAATTTGATGCGTTGCGAACCAAGATATTCGATTTTTGCCTTAATGGCTTATAGGAATTTCAAACGAAATTACTGGCGCATATCCCATCTGCGCAAGCGGCTATCAATTTCGATGCTTCGCCTTTCCGTTGCGTCGTCTGATCCGCCTGCCGCCCCATGAACCAGCGCTGCCACCGCCTCGTCTTCAACCAGGCTCGTGGCTGTCTGGTGGCGGTTGCCGAATCCGCCCGCAGTTGCAGCAAGTGCGGCACCCATGGCATCACCCGCACCGCCGTCGCGCTCCCCATCGTCCCCAGGCCAGCACTAGGTTTTATGCATTAAATCAGCCTCTAGCGCTGATAGCACCTGCGCTAGCAGCTATCAATTCAGCAGTACCTCTCTTTGAATCACCCAGCTGGGCTACAACCCCGACACCACGCAAAAGCGCCTGGGCGACGGCTTCTACGAGCAGCGCCTGGTGCGCGAAC
>NZ_JBWKQM010000026.1:0-6487 GCF_059418745.1 Rhodoferax sp. GW821-FHT07F03 | reverse complement strand
GACACCAAGCAGATCGCCTACACGGGCCGTGTCCGGGGTGCGGCCAGCAGCACCGAGACCTTCAACACCACCAGCAGCGTCAGCGTGGGCGGAACCACCCTGGCCCAGGTGGGCGGCAACCTGACGGCCGTGGGCGCGCAGATGGACCTGGCCGGGGGCGGCACCCTGGCCGTCAAGGGCAATATCGATCTCAGCGCCGCCGTGGACCGGCTGCAGGTGGACAGCCATGCCGCCAGCAGTGGCGGCGGGCGCAGCCACAGCGATAGCCTGCACCAGGATGACCAGACACTGCAGGGCACGCGCATCCGCGCGGGCGACAACCTGACCCTGGCCAGCGGCGGCAATATTGCCCTGCAGGCCAGCAGCATCCAGCTCAGCCAGGGCGCCTTGGGCCTGCAGGCCCAAGGCGACATCCTCATCGGCACGCAGAACCAGCACAGCGAGCTGGCTACGACCAATGCCGGTAGCCATAACACCGGGGTGGCCAGCAAGAGCAGCACCGAGGCCCACAGCAGCACCAGCGACAGCGCGATTGGCAGCAGCCTGAGTGCGGGTAGCATCACGGCCATCGCCGGGCGCGACCTGGCCATTACCGGCTCCAGCCTGACCGCCCAGGGCGACACCACGCTGAGTGCGGCCCGCGATGTGACCATACAGTCCGCACAGAACACCAGCCAGACCAGCGACTTCCAGCAGACGAGCCGCAGCGGTCTTACTGACACCGGCATCAACGGCGTCAACTTCGGCAAAGCCGCCTCCGACCAGGCCCTGGGCATGCGGCAGACCGTGAACACGGGTGCCAGCGTCACCGGCGCCAATGTCAGCGTCACCGCCGGGCGCGATGCCACCATCAGCGCCAGCACGATGATCGCCGATACAGACCTCGCCATCAGCGCCGCGCGCAACGTCAACATCCTGGCCGCCAGCGACAACCAGAGCAGCACCCAAAGCGCCCACTCCAGCAGCAGCAACTCCAGCGTGTCACCCAGCATGTCGGGGCGCCTCACCTTCTATGGCACCTCCCACGCCTCGCAAACCGGCAACGCCGATGGCACCACCGCCGTCACCAGCGCGCTCGCCGCCAACGCCGGCAATCTGACCATCACCGCCGGCACCGATGCGCAATACAAAGGCAGCGGCCAGGGCAACATCACCACCCAGGGCGCCGATCTGCTGGCCAAGGGCGACCTCGCCCTCACCGGCAATGCCGTGGACCTGCAGGCCATCTCCAGCACCAGCCGCAGCGCCACCGAGAGCCAGAGCCGCAGCGTCACGCTGGGTTCCACGCCCACCGGCCTCATCGGCAGCGCCATCACCGCCATCAGCGACAACATCACCCTGGCGCAGAACACCGACAACAAGCGCCTGCAAGGTGCCGCCAGCCTCAAGGCCGGCTACGACGCCTACAAGCTGGGCAGCGGCATCAGCCAGGCGGTCTCCAAAGGTGACAACCCGGTGGCCAGCAAAGAGGCCTTCGGCGTCAGCGTCAACCTCACCGTAAGCAAGTCCAGTCAGAGCACGGCCGACAGCAACAGCAGCGCGCGCGGCACCAATCTGCAGGCCGACAAGATCAGCATCACCAGCCGCGAGGGGGATATCAGCGCCGCCGGCGCCAAGTTGCAGGCCAGAGACATCACGCTGGACGCGGCCCGCAACCTGAACCTCACGGCCGCCGTCAACCAAAGCGCGGTACAGACCCGCAACGCCAGCTCCAGCGCCGGGTTGGGGGTCACCGTGGCCTTTGGCGGCGAGCAAAACGGCATGAGCTTCCAAGTCAACGCCGCGCGCGCCAGCGGCCACAGCAATGGCAGCGAGACCACCTACGACAACACCCTGGTCACCGCCACCGACCACTTGAGCATTCGCAGTGGTAGCGACACCAATCTACAGGGTGCACAGTTGGCAGGCAAAACGGTCACGGCCGACATCGGCGGCAACCTGAACATCCAGACCCTGCAGGACCAGAGCCAGTTCACCAGCGAGCAGAAGAACGCGGGCTTCAGCATGAGCCTGTGCATTCCGCCCATCTGCGCGGGTGTACCGGTCACCGGCAGTGTCAACTACGGCAAGAGCAGCATCGACCATAACTACCAGAGTGCCACCGGACAAAGCGGTATCGCCGCGGGCGACAAAACAGGTGCAGGTGGCTTTGACATCAAGGTCGCAGGCAACACCGACCTAAAGGGCGGCGCCATCACCAGCACGGCCAGCGCGGAGCACAACAGCCTGCAGACCGCCAGCCTCACCAGCAGCGATCTGGCCAACCAGCAGACCACCAGTGCCAGCAGCAGCCAGACGGGGCTGGGCTATGGCGGCGCCACGTCCTTCGGTGCCACCCTGGCGGCGAATGCGGCCAGCAATATGCTGGGCAATCTGGGCTCGGGCGCCGGCATGCCGGCCAATGAAGACACGCATACCAGCACGCTGAGCGTTATCAGTCCGGCGGCGGTGACGATCACCGGTACGGGCAATGCGCAGACGGACGCCAGCAGCGCGCAGACGGTGGCCACGCTGACCAGCCGAGACGCCAGTACCGCCAATGGGGCGCTGAAGAACACGCTGACGCTGCAGCAGGCATCGCAATTGGAGGCCAAGCAGAAGGAGGCGCAGCAGAACCAACAGGCGGCCAATCTGGCAGGGGCAGTAATGGCCAATGAGATTGGGGGAATGGGCTTTGCCGATGGCTCCCCGGAGAAGATGGTGCTGCACGGGGTGTCGGGGGCTATCCAGGCGGCCATTGCCGGGGGCAACATCGGCTCCGGGCTGGCTGCCGGGGTGGCCAATGAGTATTTAACGAGTCTCGTAGTCGACTACCTGCGCGAGCAAGGCATTGATCCCCGCAGCGAGGATGGCAAGAGCTACCTGAAGGCGGCTTCCACCTTGATTGGGGCAGCTGCGGGGGCGGTGGTGGGCGGGTCTGCTGGCGCGGTCGTGGGCGGGAATGTGGCATTGGTGAATACGACCAATAACCTGCTCAAGCATCTGTCCGACATCAAGAAGAACTGCATCACGGGCTGCAGCGCAGCAGTGATGGCCTTGGTCAACGGCAGCAAGTCGGGCAATGCCTATACGCTGCCCTCGGGCGCGGGTGTGCAGATCGTGGTCGGCACCGATGGTTCGGTGGGGGCCTGGGTCGCGCCTCCGGGCGGAGGAGACCCGGTACTGATGGATGGGCCAGCGTATGCCGCCTTCAGCCAAAAGACGCCCAATGAGCAAGTTGCGCTGTTGAACAGTTCGCAGTTCCAACTGACGATAGCCAATGCGGGGATGGTGACTAGCAATGTGCTGAGCAGTGTTGCGGTGGGGATCAAGTCCTATGGGGGTACCGTTGCCGACACGTTGACGGATATCGGCGACGGTGCGGTGACCGTGGTAAAGGGCATCGCCCAAAACGGCCCTTACGCCGTCAATCCGCAAGACATGCCAACCGACGACGGGCGGCCTCCAGCGGCTGGGGGGACGGCGGTGGTGACGGCACTGCCAGCTGTAGTATGCCTTCCGCCCGTTTGCGCGCCTGTTGTGTTGCCTCCGATGGCGACTGGGGGTGGCTCGCCTAATCTGGGGAATTTGACTTATAGCCAAGGGGCGGATGATGGGGGTGGGAGTGCGGCTAGTGGCGGAGCGAATGGGGGAGGTAATTCGACTGGCACTGTGTTTGATTCAATCAAGGCTACACAACCGACCTATCCAGGCTCTTCCATTCCCCGCTCTTTCGAGATGACGCTACCCAACGGGCAGAGTATTTGGGTAGCAGGAAATGCAACAGAGCACATGGCTGAATTCGCACAAAGCAAAGCTGTCAATTTCACACCAGAATCGGTCCGCTTGGCTTCGCAAGAGCAGTTGGCTAGCCTGCAGGGGGCAGTTAATACTGCAACTCAGAGCGGAGTGGTATACAACCAGATACTGAATGTCGGTGAATGGGAACTCAAATTTGCACCACCTAGACAACCGGGGCAATTGCCGTCGTTAATTCATGCTTTGCAAAAGTAGTGAGATAAAAAATATGAAAATTCAATTTAAACAACCCATCGATCTTGTTTTAGAGGTTATCGAGACAGATGAGCATATTCCATCAATGCGCGTCAGCGTGCAAATTATTGTGGCGCAGTTTCAGCACACGTCAGAATATGAAGGCACGTTTTGGATCGACTGTATGACTTGGGATGGCTTTACAAAATCTCTCCATGGACCATTTGAGGAAGCAGTAGTGCTACGAGATATGAGCGAATGTTTTGCAATTGCACTTCAGAAAATAGACAGCAACTTAACGTTTGCATGGAATTTTGCCAAAGCAGATGTTGGAGGTAATCGGCAAGTGGAAATCAACTTCACTTCGATTATTGATGATGACATGTTGTCGAAAATTAGAAATGAATTTTTGGAATTCCCAGTGTGGTGGAGTTTTACTTAAATTTTGTGTTCAAGACATAACACAACAACAAGGAACGTAATTCTCTTGCCGACTCGTTCCATTCATGCATTGAAATTTAAACCATTACTAAAGGATAAAATGCGAGTATTGAGTTTGGTGATGATTATTTTTCTAACTGCTTGCCAGTCGATCGGCGTTCAGTACAAACCACCTGAGTCAAATCAACCAGCAGCACTTTTGAAAGGTCGGGACTATTTCATCAACTCGTTCAACCAAAGCGGCTGCTACTCAGGGCGTACGCACGTTGATGTTGACCAGCGTGTACATGCGCAGCAACCCATCGTGCTTTCCATCGAAGCAGCTATGCGACCCGATGAATTTTGTCGAGCTTCAGTGCAATTTGTTCCTGAAACTGATCAGACCTATCTTGTTAGCGGACGGTTCTCACGAAAGCTGCGAGAAGGTACCTTCATCCCTATTTCGGATGGGGTATGCAGCTTATCTGTTATGAAGGTCATGCCCGATGGCTCGGTACAACCCATACCAACTAAAGCTGTCGCGCTAAGGTCTACTGCACTCACATGCATTCAAGCTGTTGAGCGCTAAATCTAAATCAGGCAGTTACCCTGCCGTTATGAGCCGGTGTCCTGTTCGCAGGTTCGCCAAGCTCCGGGTATCCATTTCCAACCTCGTTTTCACGAGACCTGTACCTTCTCCCGTTCCGAACCGGGTAAGTCCGTAACTTTTTTCAATGCGCCACACACAGGCAAGCATTGAAATTTACACATCAAATCAGCTGCTAGCGCAGATAGCAGCTGCGCCAACAGCTATCAATTCAGTAGTAGTCACACAAAACAGTCAAACCACACAGACTGCCAGCACCAGCGTGGGCAGCCAGGTCTGTGGCAGCAGCATCACCTCCCAGACCAACACCCTGCTGGCCGCGGGCAACAACCTGGTGGTCACCTCCGCGCAAAACACCAGCAGCGCCAGCTATGACAAGGAGCAAAAGACGTCCGGCCTGATGGTGTCGGCCGAGCGCATCGACCTGAAAGCCAAGAACAGCCACGCCACGCAAAGCAGCCAGACCACCCAGTCCGCCAGCACCATCGCCAGCGGGGGCAATACCACCCTGGTGGCGGGTAACCAGCTGGTGGTCTACGCCTCCAACCTCAGCGCCGGCCAGACTTTGACGCTGCAGGGGGCGGATGTGAACTTGCAGTCGGGCCTGAACGCCAGCAGCGCCAGCGAACAAAACAGCAGCAGCCGTGGCGGTCTCAGCATCGGTCCGCACGTCACGGGCATCACCCCCAAGACCAAAGGTACCCAGGACCAGCAAGACACCACGCTGGCGGCCACCACGCTGAGCGCGCAGAACATCAACATCAAGGCGACCGGGGACACGGGCGCCAACGGCAGCATCACCCTGGCCGGTGTACAGGCAAAGACCCCCGGCAAGCTCAGCCTGGACGCGGGCACAGACGGTACGCTGAACCTGAACCTGGTCACCACCACGCAATACCTGGCGCACACCAGCTCCAGCGGCGATGAGATGCTCGGCAAGTCCCGCGACCAGGGCAGCAGCGCCGAGACCGCCCACTACAACCAGCTGGAGGTGGGCAGCCTGAGCGTGAACGCGGGCCACGTCAACGTGCAGATCGCCAGGACGGCAGCGGAGGTGAAGGCCGAGCAGGCGGTGGCGGCGGAGAAAGCCGCTGCAGAGAAAGCGGCAGTAGCTGCTGCAGTGGAGAAGGCTGCTGCGGAGAAAGCGGCGGCCACCACCGTGGCCAGTGCGGCAGGCATGGTGGACAGCAATAGCGGCATCAACGGCGGCACGTCCGCCACGGTCCTGACGTCGGATATTCTGGCTGTGGCTCCCGCCACGGCTACGACTACCAGCACGACCATACCCACCACCTCACCCACCTCCACATCCCCCAGCATCCTCACCAAGGCGCCCACCACGCCGCCGCCGACCCTGCAGGAGAAGGCCCAGCTGCTGGCCCAGAAGAGCTGGGACTACAAGCACCAGGGGCTGACACAGGCCGGCTCC
Organism: Rhodoferax sp. GW821-FHT07F03; assembly: GCF_059418745.1. NCBI lineage: Bacteria > Pseudomonadati > Pseudomonadota > Betaproteobacteria > Burkholderiales > Comamonadaceae > Rhodoferax > Rhodoferax sp. GW821-FHT07F03. The sequence continues at coordinate 59 of NZ_JBWKQM010000026.1, read as the reverse complement.
CTCATCGTGGCGATTGTGGTGACGGTGGCGTCGATGGGCACGGCCTCGGAGGCCGGGGC
>NZ_JBWKQM010000025.1:0-21894 GCF_059418745.1 Rhodoferax sp. GW821-FHT07F03 | reverse complement strand
CTCACTCAGTCCCATCGAATACCGGGCGAGCCTCGGAATAACGGCATAAACCAGTCCAAGTTTTACGCCGCACCCCCAACAGTGTCAATCGGCGAAGGAATAGTCAATGAAGAGTTCCCCTGCCTTGAAGTGCTTAGGCAACTTTGGAAGCTGGGAAATCGCATCTGGAGAAGCTTTTATTTCATCAATCGCGATCCAATCGCTGCGTACAACTTGGTTGCCGGTGCGCTCGACCAGTGCGGTCAGCAGTGGACCGCGCGGCACCCCGTCGTAGCAGTCGTCGGCCGTGGAGCACATGCCCACGCAGCGCATGCGCAGCGCCCCTACTGCCGGGATCGGGTTCGCGTTGGTGCTGCCGTGGTGGCCGACCTTGAAGAAGTCCACAGACCCCAGGATCTCCTGAGCCTCTGCAGTAATCCCGGGATCCTTTCCCTTGGTGGGCTTGCCGTACAGCCAGTGTGCCCAGTTGCCCCACTGGGCATCGCCCACGAACAGCAGCTGTTTGCCTTGGCAGGTGAACAGCACGACGAGGCTTTGGTTGTTCAGTGTGCCGTCGATCGTCTTGGATGCGGCGGCTAGGGCGTCGGGCTGCAGCGCGTGCAGTGCGGACTCCATGGCTCCCGGATTGGCCCAGGGAATGAAGGCCTCGTCCGGATAGTCCTGAGCCTGTGCAGGCCATCGCCGCTCGAACGGGTCGAATGCCGTGGCATCAGGCGGTCCCGAGCGTTCCACAGCGGCCAGATACTGCGCGGCCTTGTTATCGGCGGCGATGAATTCGGCCGCCGCATCCTTGGGCGCGGGACCGAGGATGCGCGCGCTCAACGCTCCCTGCAGCGACTTCGGCAGCTTGGGCTCGTCGCCTGCCTCGTAGTAATTCACATCCGGCTGGTTTTTGAACCCCTTGGTCACCACCTGCAAGGCCTTCTCGTTGCTGCCACCGCTGACCCCCAGCGCGTTCTGGGCCATGCGCAGCGCCTGCACGCCCTGCTGATCTGCACGCGCACCAAGCGCGAGCTGCAGATGCTGCGCGAGCGAGGTGATCTGCATCTTGATGTTCGCGTTCTGCGCGTCCGAAGGGTCGAGCCGGTTAGTAATCCAGACGGCTTCGACCTCGAACTGCTTGAACACCTCCGACTGCGTGGCAAAGCCCGAGATGTGGTCGGCGTGGTAGTGGGTGACGATCACGAGCGCAAGCTTGCGATCAGTTTCTTCCGCCATGTTTTCGACGCAACGGGCCATCGTGCCGATGTTGCCGGCATGGACCCCGCAGTCGATCAGGATGTGCCTCGGCCCGTGCGCTGTCGGTACTGTGACCAGGAAGAAGTCGCCAAAGCCGACACGGTACATGCGCACCCGCAACGGCGTCTTCTGTGCGCCCGCCACTGGCTCCGCTGAGTGGGCTTGTGCGGCAGGCGTTGCTGCCGCTGAAGCAGTCTTTTTCTTTGCTGCCATGTTACGCGCCCCCATGCAAGAGGTTGAAGTCGGCCTGGAACTGACGGTCATCCTCGCTGTCGGCGAGACCGATGCCGCTCGCAAGCGCATAGCGTCGCTGTCTGGCCTCGCGTGCTTTGCCCTCAGGGCCTGTGAGCGGCTTCCGAATGGCATAGCGCACGCGCGGCGGGATCGGGCGGCCGGCCGCGTCCCGGGTCGGGGCTGCGATGATCAGCGTGACGCCACCACGTAGCGGGAATGTGCCACCTGCCGGCACCTCTGGGTCCAGCAGCACGCGGCGTGTCTGTACCAGTTCCACCACCATGTCCGATAGCATGCGCCCGTCCGGGCTAGTGCGGAAGGTCTGGTGGAAGGAGGGCGCGTAAGGCCGTTGCTCCACCGGAACGTCGGCCACAAAGCCCAGGCGCTCAGCGTTCTGAAAGGCGTAGTCCCGCAGGATGTCACCATTCAGATTCATGATCTCGCGAGTACGCTGTCCCGGCAGCACGAACTTGAGTTCGACGGGCTGCGGCTTTCCTTCGATCTCCAGCTCCGCGGTCACCGCTGGTAACGCGTCGTCTTCGGGGTGTGCCGACCAGGTGGTTACGCGCGGCCAGCACAGGGCATCCTCCGAAAAGAAGCTGGCACTTTCCGGATAAATGCCCCGTACGCGGAACGCCTGCATCAGCGCCTGGCGTACAGCGCGATCGGCCTCTGGGCGGAGGTCGACGCTGGCGGTGATGAGCGAGCGGAGAAAGTCGCCAAAGGTGATGTCTACCGGTGGGCAATAGTCCAGGGCGCGAGCGCACAGCTGAAAGAATTCTTCGGCGGTTCTGGAAGCCGTCTCAGTCAGTAGATTTGCCAGTGAGGTCGGCAACTCCGGCGAAGACAGCGGCGCACCGCCCGCGCGGAAGATGCGGAACAGGTCGCTTGAGGCGCGCATGTAGGTCGAGAAGAACGCATCAAACATGGCTGCGACCAGGATGCTGCCCCGAAAGTGTGGATCGTCGGTGCGCGTTTGCAGCGCAGCCGGGTCGGGCCGCTCATCGAGCGCGGCGCGCAGTCCATGGCCCATGCCCGAGGCCTGCCCGAACTGCTGCGCCAAGTCCACCAGAGGATTGCGCACCTTTTCTTCGCTGCGGATGCGGGTAGGGGCGTCGCTGCGCTGTGATTCCGAGCCCGCAGCCGGTGCGGCGTCGGGCGTGAGTTCGAACTGGTAGAGCCGTCCGCCGGTCTTGCGGATGGTGTCGAGCAGCGCATCCTTGTGCGAAAAATGAAGGAACAGTGCCGTCAGATCCGCAAACGCCTCGTGGAAAGCAAGCACGTCGGGATTGGTGGGTTCGGTGAAGAACGTGCGGATGCCGTCGATCACGGCATGGGTCACCTCGTGGGCGACGATGTCGTGCGAAAGACAGGTGAAAACTCTCTGCCCTGGCAGGTTGTTACCCTGGTTCTCCTGGGCCGCGCGAAAGTAGCCGAACAGGATGCCCTGGGCCTGGCGGCTGTAGAACGCGTTGGCCTGGATCATCGCGTGGGGGTAGAGCTTCAGTACCCAGATGTCCTCGGTCGGGTCGTCGGGTTTCTCCCGGCCGATCGGGCGATCGGCGCGACGCCAGTGGATAGAGCGGCCCAGGGCAGATTCGAACTTCTCCACCGTTTGCGAGGCGACCGCATAGACCATCTGTTGATGGAAGCGCGGGTCGGACTCCGAGGGGGCCAGTCCGTCGGAGGCCAGAATACTGGGCTCATTGAGATTCACGGGCGGGTAGTAGCGCTTGTTCGCACCATCGTAGTCGACCACAGCAAACCGCCGGCCAACCGGTCCGGCCTTGAGGTTGCGTTCCCATCGGATGTCGACCTTCATCACGTTGCCGACAAGGTTGCCCGCACTGGGGTCCAGCGCGTACACACGCAGCGTACGCTTGGCAGGCTCTGGAATCTTCATCCACGGCGGTACGGATTGAGTCATGGCTCACCTTCTCTGGGACGTCAGACATTCGATGCCTTGAGACGCCTGGTGTTGTTGTCGCGCGATGTCTGGTGGGCTAAATCGATCAGTAGTCGATGTAATACGTCTGTATGACGGCGGCGTGATCATCCGCGCGCAGGACCTTCGAGCTCAGCAGATCGGCATCGACCGTCGGGTGGGGATGCGGATGGCTGCTCTGGCGCGACGGCACGCAATGCACGAAGGCCGCTGCAGGAAACTGCGCAGCATTGCCGGGAAACCAGGAGTGGCGGGAACCATGGTGCGGAACCTGGACCACACGCAATTGCTGCCAACGCCAATCTCCGAAGTGCGTGCGCATGGCGGCCAGTGTGGCGGTGTCCAGAGTTAAGTCGCCGTTCAACAGCAGTCCTTGCGTGCGCACCTGCTGGCACATTTCGGCGATTGTGGCAGCGTCCATGGTCGGGTCCATCATCAACAGTTCCTGGGTACGCGCAAACCCGCCGTCGCCCGACCACGCTTCCTGATCGATGATGGTGCAATCGCACTGCGCGGCGTCGGCCAACGGCCTGGCCAGGGTGCACAAGGAAATGTTGTTGCGTTCATCTCCCGCATGACCGAAGTGACGGTCGTAGCATTCTCTTAGTTTGGCCCGCCACCCTTTGCCTGTGGGGCCGGCCGGATCCAGGACGTTGTAATGCTTCATCAGCGCAGCGACCTCCTTCGCGACCTCGGCCATGGGGCGTTTGGAGCGGTTGGCCACGCATGCCGGCAGGGCAGCATTGAAGAACACGAATTCCATGGGGAAACCGCGCCCGGCGGGCACGGGCAGTCGGTGGGGGCGCACATGAATCTGCAGCCCGCCACGGCTGCCACCGGCGCTGCGCAGATACTGGCCTGCGTCCAGTTCCCTGCCATTGTCCGAGTCCCGGAGGTTTGCGCCTTCGCTGTCGCGTGGACGCGGTTCGGGCAGCGGCTCAGTGCCGTCAAGTGCGCCGTCGTCACTGCCTCCCTGCACCAAGAGAACCCCGTCGACCCTATCGGGCAGACCGCGCGAGTGCAGCCATCCCAGGGGGTCGAGGGCAAATCCGGCGGTCGATGCAGATGACACATCGTCGTCGCCCAGCGATGCGGCATGGGCCAAGCGTTGCTTCAGCCCGACATATGGAAGCACCAGCCACCGAGTGCGATACGTCTCCAGCAACTGCTCCAAGCCGTTAACGTGGTCGTTGTCGAAGTGCGAGACGATGGTTAGATCGAGGGTGGTCGCCGCAGGCCAGCATTGATCCAGTGGGATTCTTTTGATGCCGTCCCGGATGCGATTGCTTCCTTTGGAGCCGCAGTCGTAGACCCAGCGGAACACATCGCCCGCGGTGCCCACAATGGTGCCGGTGAAGAACGTGCCATGGCCCACGGCATGGAACTGGTGATGGACGTGGTACGGACTCATCGAGAAGCGCTTTCACGACTGCATTGGGGGGCACGGCACCGCGAAGTGTTGCTGCGCGCCGCTATGCGGGTTCCGTCGGCTGGCGCTTGACCAGACCAGCGCGCGAGGTTGTTTACCATGGCCTAAAGCTCCAGCGCTAGGTCCACAATGGCGCCGGCTGCCGGGACGAACGTGGCCGACGGCACCGACGTGCGCTCGACGTTGGCGGGATCGCGTCCCGCCAACGCGACGGTGTAGCTTTGACCAGGATCCACCGCATAACCGCCCCAGCTTGGAAATCTCCCCTTGTCGCGAAGAAAGAAGGCGATTAGACCGCTCTGGGGACTGGTTCCGTTGATCGAGCCGACAACCATCGGCTGCCCACCCATCGGTGTTATCAGGACGCGGACCGGGCCGACGGCCACGTTGCGCTTCAGCGAGACGGCAATCCATGCCTTGGTAGGTGGCGGCTTCGGCACCACTGTCTCCACCGTCTTGAGCGAGCGGAACCCCAGGGAGACCATCAGGGTGTTGACAGCGCTACTGCCGCCGGCAAGGACCAAGGCGGTGATGAAGTAGCCGGGGGGGCGGGCAGGGTAGTTCTGTGCCCACAGGATATTGACCAGCCCCGTGCACAGGTCCAGATGGAACGTCAGTACGAAGAACAGCGAGAACGCCAGGCTCACCAACGTCTTGACGCCCCGGGCATCGAAGGTCATCACGAAAGGCCGCCAGTTGAACAGCACGGCCAGCCCGGATTCCAGGACAAGCGCAAGCACAAAAATTGCAAACAGAATCTTGAAGGTGGGCTCGTAAGTCTCAGCGTCGGTCAATGTCTTCCCGGTGGCCCCAGCGCCCGTGATGCTGACCGCAATGGTTTTTGACAGGCCACTTTCGATGTATTTGACTATATCGTCCATGACGCCACTGGGTGGTGCAGTGTAGACCAGCGTCGAGCGTTTCCCATCAGCTGATGCTTTGATAACTGCCTGTCCTTGCGCGGCGGACGCCGCCGAGATTGGGGCAGATGCCGGCACCTCGACGAGCACTGAGGTCTTGCCTGCCTCAACCACGTGCTTGTCTTGCGCACTGGCGCCGAACGGCATGCCGAGCATCAGGATAGTGACTAAGCACCACCCACGCCATAGAACGATAAAACGCTTCATTGACCGCCATTGGCCTGCTGGGATCCCGTTGGACGTACGGTGGCTACGATGCGACCGCGGTCCGCCAGTGAGGTTCTCGTGTCCAGGGTCTGACATCGCATCGGTGGGATGCAAACTTCGATGGATGTGAAGTCGCGCTGCGTCAGGTGCCTCGGGGGGCTTCGCGCCAGTCCCTCGCTCCAGAATATCTGAAAGCATGATATCCCTCCGGATTGAGTTAGGCCACGACGACGGGTTGTGCGTGGCCACAGTATGCGCAAGCTGCTTTACCGCGTCATCATCAATTCAGGGGATGACCGCGTCACGAACTGCCCGCTACGATTCCGCAAGGACAAGGGCGCGCCCGCGCGTGGCCCGGATAGGAACGGCCTATGGTGCAGGCTTGGCGTGTGGCTTAAATGGAGGCAGCACTGCAAAACGACCGCCTAAGCGTGTCGGCACACCCGAAGTGCCAGACAAAGTATTGCGTATGCCGAGGCGCTAGATTTCCTCACCATGTGTCCGCAAAAATGCGCGCAAACGCTGGTTTGATTCGCTCGACGCATCGCCGGATTTGGACGCAGGATGGGGATCGAATGTGCGGCGCGATAAGTCCACACCACCTTCCGGGTAAGGATTTGCAGGCGCGGCAATTGCGCGAACCAGATTGAGGAAGGGCTTAGACATGCTGCGCGAAAAGTCCGTACAGCTGCCCACCAAGGGGGAGTGCAGACGCTGTAACGGCGCAACCTGATTGAGGAGTGGGCGAGAATGGATAACTTTCTGGCTTTCCGCTGCATGGGCAATTTTGCCTGGCCGCCTGTTTCCAAAGTGGCAAGCAAGACCGGCTTCGTGGAGGGCGTGGTCGAGATCCACTATCTGAAGGAAAAGCCGGGCGACGCGTACTGGACCGGCTGTGTCCGCTGGATCCGCAGGAGCGAATACGACGCCACTGCCATCGCTCAAGGAAATTCAGGGAAGCCTCTGCCGCCGCTCAGCGAGATGCCGCAGCTTATGCAAGCGGACGATGCGGAATTAGCGACACTGTTCAACGACCCGGCCCTCGGCACACTGGCTTGGCGCTTTGACAGGAAGGCCGCGAACGACTTGGGCGAGTTTGGCAAGCTCCGGTTCGAAGGCGCCTGCCTGCTCGAGCAGTTCGACCCCACTGGCGGTGCCGCGCCGACCTTGCGGGTTCCGCTGGTGCGCGAGCACTGGACGCAGATCGTTGGCGAAAAGTCGCGGACCTGGTATAGCAGCCTTCAGGTCGGCCGCGACGGGCAGCACCTGCACTGCCAGCTGGACATGGCCTTCCCCTTGCCGTTGCCGGCCGACGCCACCCAGCGCAATGCGGACAAGGCGTTCTGCGCCATGGGCTTCACCTACGACGGGCACCCGACGAAGTCGACGGTCGATGACTGGCGCAGGGAAAAAGCACCTGCCTTCATCTCGGTCCTTTACGGCCTTCGCGGCAAAAATTCGATTCTCGATGTCGCTGACTACTCAGGCAGCACGCTGCTGGAACTCGATGTTGGCCTGCATGACATGACCCAGTTCCCAATGAAGGTCAAGGACGTGCTGGAACACGTGCTGCCGGGCATCGGCATTCCGGTCGTTGCGCGCCAGGGCCAGACCCTTGATCGCTATTTCAAGAACGGTACATCCTATAAGGATAAAGGCACCACCCGACCGTTCCCCGGCTTCCGGCTGCAGGCCAGGCCAGCCGAGGACGGTAGCCCGCCCGGATTCTCCGTGCACCAGCGGTTTGCGCTGGGCGCCGACGACACCGTGGACTTACCAGCCACGTCCCCGTTCGACCGTTCTCAGACCGGGCTGGCGCTCCGGTCCGCGGACGGCAAGCGGTGGATCGACCTGCGAACACCGGACGGTGAATGGGCTGCATTCCCCGGGGAAATCTATGGAGCGGTGACGATGCGCGGCCACGTCGGGGACGCGGATGTCTGGTCCACAGACTTCTCCGTGGACGTGACGGTGATGGTCGGCGGCAAGCAGGACATGACTGCAGTGCAGGAAATGAGGACCGGAATTGCGCCACCCACCGCGCAAGGCGGCGACACCTTTGCGCTGTTGCTTGCGCACGTGATGGCGGCATCCAATTTCGCGCGGGCGGGGCTGTCCCATCTGCAGCCGCCGAATCCCCAGTCTGCGATGCCGCTCCTGCAATGCACGGAGCAGGGGGCGGCCGCGCGATGGAAGCACTTCGGCCTGTTTGCTCGGCTTGGCGCATCGGCGGATTTGGATCCTGGGCGCTCGGTGCTCGACCGAGAGATGGCCGGCGCGTTGCGCAACGGTTTCTGGGCGAGCCTGCAGACGGACGATGTCATTTTCCGGCCCGCGGACAGGGATTTGATCGAGATCAGTTTCGACGCGACCTGGTCGAGCCTGGCGGTACCGGGCACGACAGCCAAGCTGGTGGCATCGCACCACGCGATCAACGGCTCGGGCGGCCGCGACTATCTGCAGCTCAGGTTCCGATCGGGACTGACAGGGCCCGGAACGTCCCGGCTGGGTGGCCTGTCCTTTACCCACAGTGCGCAGGGCGTGCTCTACGGCAAGGATGAGAAAAAGCCGTCCGTGCTGTCGATCGGCAAACCGCCGCCCCCGGGTCGCCCGGCCCTGGTGACATATGCCACAGCCAGGTACCAGGCTGTCTTCCATTTCGCGATCGCCCAGGTTGATCCGCTCGGCGTGGACCTGCCGCGCTTTGACCGCACGGGCCGCAGCCAGCCCCTGGTCATGCGCCTGGACAACGGGGAACCCGGCGACTTCAGCCTGGTCGTGACGGAAGCGCTCAACGGGTCCGACGAATGGCACCTGACGGCCGAGTTGCTCGAGCGGGTCCAGTCGACGAACAAGGACAACGGTGGGCGGGTTCTGCTGTCGGAACAGCCATTTGCCTTCCATCGCTTCTACGCGCAGCCGCTCGAGGCGCGCGGCAACCAGGGCAACGTGACCGTTGCGAAGTACGACAGCGACACCGGCATCTGGCAGGTGGTGCAGGTCGCGCGCGTCTATGCGTACACGTTGCCGCCGCAATCGATCGGCGAGAGCATGGACAAGCCGCAACGGCTTGAACTGCACGATGCGAAGCTTGGTGCGCAGGAGTTCCTTCCGCCTTACCCGCCCGAGCCGGGAGGCGCCCCGCCGACCGGGATCGCGCGGCGTGCGGTCGAGTTCAGGCTGCCGCCGCCGGCCCAGCTCTGGATCCGGCCTAGCGACGTTCCGCGTGCCTATGCGCCGCCCGAGTGGGCCAGCCGGGAAATCTTCCGCCAGCACGGCGAGCTGGGCCTGGGCGCGGCGCTCGACGCCTTCCGGGGCGAATTCGTCTATGGCCTGGCAGTGGGCATCCGCCCGGACCTGGAGCGCGGCCCGTCAAGGCGTGCGCGCGTCGCCGAGATCGAGGCGCTGACCGGCCGGATCATGGACAAGGTATCTGCCAACCAGGATGGCATGGAGGCGCGCTGGAGCCGCCTGCACGAAGCGTTCCAGCGGCGGCCCGAGCGGCTGGAGCTCTGGGCCGACGACCCGGACAGCACGATGCCGTTCGCGCCGGCCCGCTTCACACGTGGCGCCAGCTTTGCGCTGCGGACCACGGCGCTGCACCGGCCCGCCGTCCATGAACTTGAACCGGCGCTGGGCGCCGAGGGGCCGGGTCGGCCGGTGCAACGGGTGCCGGGCCTGTCGCCGCGGCTGCATCCGCTCGGGCTGTCCGGCGGCGCGCTGTGGCCGATCGAGTCACGCAACGTGCTCAACATGGTGCTGGACAACCCGGCGTCGACCGGCGGCTCGATCGAATCCGTGGCGCTCTCGCCCCTGGGCGGCGATGCCGACCAGACGGCGCGCTTTTGCAACGGCCGCGTGGCGATCATCACCGAGACGCGCGGCGGCTACGTGCAGCGCCAGCGTGTGGAAGTCATCGGTCGCATCGGCGCGTGGTGGCACCGGGCCAAGCATGTCGTGATCTACGAGCGCACCGTCAACCCGTCGGCGCAATTTTCGCCGGACCCGGATGAGACCATCGCCGACAAGGTCCGGGGCGAGCGCACGCGCCGGCCCGTGCTGCGCAAGGTCAGCGAGTTCATCGAGGTGCTCCAATCCGAGCGGCGCTACCCGGACTTCCCGAACGTGGAGGAGCACACGCGCGCCTTCCTGCGCGGCATGCGCTTCAACAACCCGGTGATCCCGGTCGACAGCGCCTGGGGCGAGGACGTCGGCGACATCGGCTGGAAGGTGCCGCTGTGGAATCGCCACGCGGCGCTGATCCGGCCGCAGGTCTACCGGATGCCTGGCGTCGCCTTCCTGTGCGCCGCCGAGGGCAAGGATGCGGACGCCGAGTCAGGGCAGGGCTGCCTGAACCCGGAGCTGTTCCACTTCTACACCGACACCACACCGCTTGCCACGGACGCCACCGACACCTGGGCCGAAGTCCTTTCCGTCGACTGGACCAACCAGCTTCGTCCGGTGCCGGGCGGCGGCCAGTCCGAGCAGGACAAGGCACGGGAGTCGGCCGAGACGGCCAATGCGCCGCAGGTACCCCGTGGCTATGAGGGCTTCACCTGGCGGCTGGCGCCCCCCGCGCGGCGCGCGACTATCAACGAGGCGCGAGGCCAGGATCCGGTCTATGCGTCCATCGAAACTTTGACGTTCATGCGGGCCGGCCCGGTAGCGCAGGTCGTGGACGGCGCCGCTGCGCAGGTGATGCGCAAGGCCGATGGCCTGCTCGACATCGATACCGCCCCAGAAGCGGGCAAAGTCTGGCGCAAGGGGAAGACCTTCGAAGGCGGCGCCAGGCCGCTTGCCGACCTGTCGGTGTTGATGGCCAAACTGGGCGAGATGCGGCCGGATACGCTTCCCGATGCGGCGCAGAAGGCTGAACTGAAAACCGCGTTCGAGGAATTCAGGAAGTCGGTGACGGATCTGCCGGCGGCACTCAAGCCGGACCTGACGGCGCGATTCGGGACATGGACAGGCGCCAGCGGGGAACTGCTCGGCGCGATCGGCAACGTCAATCCCAAGGCCCTCATCGACCCGAAGATGTGCGAGCGCCTGATCGACGATCTCAAGACATCAGTGACGGCCAAAAGCCTGTCCGTCATGCAACAGGTGCAGGCTTGGGAGTCCGAGGTGGCCCGGCTGCTCGATACCCCGGTTTCGTTTGGCACCCGTGAAGATATCGTGAAGAAATTGCACGACCCGTTCACGAAAGCCATCGAGCCGCTGTTTTCGGCCGCTTCGGTCGAGGTCGGCAAGCTGTACCGGGGTTTCGAGACCACGCGAGGCACGGTGGTCGAGGTGCGCGCCCGGCTCAAACAGGAACTGCTGGCGGCCCGCAAGCAGGTGGACGCTGCCAGGCTGGCGATCGACGAGGCCAAGCCCTGGTCGCAAAAGCGCGTCGATGACTTCCACCAGTCGCTGCTGCTGGGCATCGACCGGATGCAGGCGCAGGCCGACGGCATCGTGGCCGACGCCCGCGGGCGTCTTTCCACCGGGCTGGACCGGCTGGCGCAGGGCATCGGCAACATCACCTCACTCGCCCTGAAGCAGGTACTGCAGGGCGAGGGTGCGCTGAAGTCGATCGCGCGCAGTCCAGACGTGCAGACGCGCATCGACCAGTTGTCGCAATTGAAGCGGGCGATCGACGAACTGCGCGACGAGGGGGGCCACGGAACGGGCGCGATTGCCGAGTTGAAAGCCCTGGCGCAGGAGCCGGAGCTGGCGCAGTTCCGGGACAGGATCATCGTCGCCGCAGATGCCATTCGCGACCCGCTCAAGGACGCCTCGTCAGGGCTCGCCGCCGTGCCGCTCCGGTATGAGGACTTTGTGAAGCGGTTCGACGCCGATGTTGCCGATGCCGCGGACCGCTCGCGCCGGGCGCTGACGAAGGCAAAGGGAGAAGCGGACGAGCTTCTGAAGATGATCGAGACCGAACTCGGCAACGTGGCGGACGGCATTGTGCTGCAACTTGCAACCAGCGCGCATGCGGCCAGGGTCCAGGTCGATGCCGGGGTGGAGCGGACGCTGGCAGCCGTCGCGAAAGGCACTGCGCTGATTGATCAGATGGAGGCAGATGTCCAGGACGAGATCGACCGCTGCATGACCAAGGTTGACGGATGGATCGATGAAGTCACGGCCGTTGCAGAGGAGGCCATTGCCGATGCCCGTGCCAAGGTGGCGGAACTGGAAAAGGCCGTCGGCCCGGACAAGCTGGAGGCGGCGCTGAACCAGGCGTTCCTGAAAATCCTCGACGAGCTGCTGGACCGGCTGCAGGGTCGGTGGACCTGGCCGCTGGCGGTGGTGGGCGACGCAAGGAGCCAGTTGCTGGACGCGACATCGGAAGTGGTGACGCGCATCGAGGCCGTGCTGCGCAAGCCGGGTGAGCTGGTCGATTCGATCGCCGGGCCGATCCAGGTCGCGTGTTCGGGGTTAAGCGACGGGATCAGGGATGCCGTCAGCTACCTGAAGGGCGAAGTTGACCCGATATTGAATGAACTGAAAGAACGGTTCGAAAAGGGCTTGGGATCGGCGCTCGGCGATATCGACGGCGCGCTCGACGACCTGGAGAAGTATCGAAAACTCGTCCATCTGTACAACGACTGCGAGCGCGACCTGCGCCGCATCGGCAACGACATGGCCGCGGCCGCGGAAGTGACACGCGCCTGGGGCGAGAACGTTGTCTCGTCGATCGGCAACCTCGGCGAGGGTGGCGTGTTGGCGGTGCCGAGCAACGTGCTGCGGGCACTGGCCGCGTGGGGTGACGGCCCGGAGCTGCCCAACCTGGAACTGGCGCGGGCGAAGATCGGCTACTACTACGACGAGTTCTCCAAGTACGTGGACATCACGCCGGTGGAGGCTTTCTTCGGTCGCCTGGGCGAGGGCCTGAAACCCATGGGTCTGTGCCTGCCGATCTCCGGCATCGAGGGCTACCTCAAGGCGGTGGACACGCGGATGTTCGACATCGGCTACATCGTGCGCAAATGCGGCGGCGCGGAGCTGGAGCGCATGTGCCGGGGCTACACGATGCCGGCGTCGATGCGCGACGCGGTCAAGGTCACGCACGGCTTCGACCGCAAGAGCATGCGTGCCTGGGTGCAGGTGGACATGAACATCAAGCTGGAGGGGCGCCGATCGCTGTTCAGCTTCGGGCCGTTCACGCTGGACATCCTCAATGCCAGCCTGACCGGCAAGCTGCGCATCGACGCGACGCAGGACGGGATGACGGAGGAGGGCAGCTCCATGCTGCAGGCCGATTTCGCCGCCGTCGTCGGCGGCCAGACCATGGTCACGCTGCAGGAAACGTCCGTCAACTACGACAAGGCCAGCGGCCTGCAGGTCAACTTCGACGCCAAGAAGATCAAGCTCAACCAGGGCCTGCAGTTCATCCAGAACACGCTCGGTTCGATCTTTGGCGACGAGGTCGGCGGCCTCAAGATCATCAAGGAAAACGGGCTGCCCATCGGCCTGGAACACCTGTTCACCATGCCGCCGATGAGCCTGATGTTCGGCACCAGTGGCGTGCAGAACATCCAGATCACCAACCAGTTCCAGCTCATCGCCTACCCAGACTTCCTGCTGTCGAACCGGTTCTCGCTGGCCAAGCCGGAACTGCCGTTCCTGTTCACCGTGTTCATCATCGGCGGCACGGGCTGGCTGACGGTGGATGTGGAGTACCGGCCGTTCAAGGACGAACTGATGGTCGTGGTGGACGCGGGCGCGGGCGGCTCGGCCTCGCTCGCGTTCGCAGTTGCCGGCTGTGTCGGCTCGGTGGCGATCACGATCAGCATCGCTCTGACGTATCGCAAGCTGATCGGCCGCTCCGGTGGCGGGCTGACGATATCTGTGGTGGTGCTGATCGTGGGCGTGGTGGACGTGCTGCGCATCGCCTCGGCAGTCATCACGGTGATGCTGCGGTTGGCCTACAGCGAGAACGGCGATATCAATGCGACCGGCACTTTCAGCATCACGATCCGCATTTCGCGGTTCTTCAAGATCTCGGCCGGCGGCCAGGCGCAATACCGCATGAGCGGCGGTAAAAGTGAGAGCTCCAGTTCCACCAGCGCCAGCGCCGGGGTGGACTACGAAAAAGCACAGAAGCTCGCCCGCGGGCGCAAGGGGTAAAAACAATGACGTGGTCACTCAATTGTGTGTGCGAGGAGGAGCCGGCCGGCTTCCATCCCGAAGGTGTACGGGGCATTTCGGTGCGGCTTTCCGTTGAGACAGACAAGACCGACCCGGATGCGGCAAGGGACGATTTCAAGTATGTGCTCGGGCGACTCGCGGAGCTCGGTGCCGCCGAACATTTCGGGGTCTACCAACAGACCGGCGCGACCACGCTGGAAAAGCTGGATGCGGTAAGCGTCGACTTGCTGTCGGAGCCGTTCGACCTGAAATTGTCTGAGCGGTTTATCGGCTGGCTCGACGAATATGCGGGCACGACGAAGAACAAGGCGTTCTACACCAGTGTCGGTGCTGGCGGGCAGCAGCCCGTGACCGAAGCCACGACGTCCGCGCGCGACGTGGTCCTGGCAGCTGCGAGCCGGCTGGCTCCGCTGCCTCAGCGGCTGCACCTGTCATTCGTTTTGAGGCTGACATTGCCGTTGGTGGACGAGCAGAAAGACCAGGCGCGGATTCTTGCCATCGTGCCCCGCTTTCCCGACGAGGCGTTTGCCGACCAGTATGTGTTCGAGGAAGGCGCTGCCGGCGTGAGAATCAGCGTGCCGGTTGACGGCGGCACGCGGGGCGGCACCGCCACGCTGATCAAGCGGCTCGTCCTGACCGACCCCACCACGACGGTCGATCCGGGCACCGGTTTCTGCAAGGGTTCGAACGAGACCCTTCAGCTGCATGCCGCGTGGCAGCGGTTCGAACGGCGAGCCGGGTCGTTGATGACGGGCTTCGTCGCCGCGGGTGAAGTGAGATGGGACCAGACGAGCCCGTCGCTCACTGATCCGTTGCATGTGCGACAGATGGATGCGTTGCACGCGCGGCGGTTGGGATGGCGGGCCATCACGTCGCTGGCCACAGCGCTGGACCCGTTGCTGATGTGCCTTGGCATGCCAGGCCGCGAAAATCGCCAGGGTCCGCTGCTGCCGGTGCTGGTGGACGTGATGTCAGACAGCATCGAGGACATCCGGCAGGAGATCGTGGAGGCCAACCGGAAGCTTGAGACACCAGATCCTGAGAATCTGCCATTCACTGGCGAAGTCGATCGAGCAGCGCTCGGCAAGGCCGTCCGCGATGGCGTGAGCGCGCTGGCGCTTGACCTGAACGAATTTGCAAAGACCGATCGGAAGAAATTTGTCGACGAGTTGGGTGTGATCTGCCTGGGCAGCGCTGCCGCAGGCAAGGGCACATGGCTCCAGAGTCTGCTCGACGCGTATGCGGAGGACTCTGCAAATGGCTGGTTGAAGACTGGCGATGCTTGGCATGACCTGAAGTCGATCAAGGACGCTACGCTTGCGATCGACAGGGCCGAGCAGGTGCGCGAACTCGAACGTAACCTGGCCGACCTGAACGAAACGCTCACCGGGGAGGCCGGTGTCGAAAATTCGCTGTTAAAGCTGTTCGCAAGCGGGCAGGTCAAAAAGGCGCTGCTCGACGTTCTCGAGCCGCTGACCGGCAACAAGGTGCAGGCCGGCGCGATTCTCGCCCGCGCAGCCACCAAGCTCCAGGCCAGGCTCGGTTCCCAATTGAACGGGGCGGTGGTGTCGCGGCAAGGCGCCGGATCGTTGCTGGCCGATTTGTTGGCCCATCCCCGTGTTCCCGGCACCGCCGCGGATATGAGGGCTGCCGCAGATGCGTGGCAGTTCTGGGCCCGCCGGTTTTGCATCGAGCCGGCTACCCTCGATGCGATCACGCCCGTGTTTCAGGCACTCGTGACTCCAGTACCGGATCCTGTTCGCTACTTCCGTAACCTGGACGGCGGCATTCCGGCCGACTATGTGTCACCGGCTACCGAGATACCACCTCAACCGCGGATGAAGGCCGCGCTGGAAGCGGCCGCTGCCGAAATGCAGGCGAGCGTGTTGCGGGAACTCTTCCCGCGAACCGAAGATCGCTTCATTCCCGACTCCGCGCCGCGCCCCCTCGCCATTCACGTCGCAGTCGATCCCGCAGCCGACGATAGTGGCGCCGTTGCAGATGATTTCTCGGCCGCCTACGCGGGTATGTCGTTGCTGATGCGCCGCCGCTTCGCCGGAAAGCTGGCCGAGCCCTGGTCGTACGCCAACCTGGCCGAGATCGTGGTGCCGTCGCCGCCGCAGCAGCCGCCGAAGCCGTCGATTTTCGAAGGCATCGGCATGCAGCCCCTGCCGACCACGATCCAGGACGGGCGGCGCGAACTGTTCCAGACTTATGATGGCTTGCCATTCGCCAGCGCCGCGTTCCGGCCTGCATCGCCTGACGCGCTGTTCGAGACCGACTACCCGGAGCGCAGCGCGGCGCCTGCTTATCAACCAGCGCCGGAACTGGCCTATGGCGCCGCTTTCGAGTTGGCCGCCCACACGGTGGGCCGATCGGGCTCGTTGCCAAATAGGCTTCAGGACATGCGCCCGTGGAGGCCGAAGCCCGTCATCGACCTGGACAACGAGCCCTCGTGGATAAGCCTCGCCCCTTACTCGCGCACCACCGCGATTGGCCAGGCCTCCATTGCCGAAGCCGACGGCGGCAAGCGCATCGGAGTCGCACCCGGCAACGTCAGGCCGCTCAGCGCCGACTATCCGCGCATCGTGCTGGCAACGGGCGACAACACCTGGCTGGATGTATTCAGGAATACCGACGGCAGCGGTGCCATCGTGTTGCCGAAGGAAGACGGGCAATCGGTGCGTGTGCGGCTGTACCAGCTGTGGAACTGGGCAGCGGAGCCGTGCGAACTCACACTAGACCTCCTCGATTCGCCGGCCACGGTTTCGGCCGGGAGCCGGCTCGCCCGCACATCCATCACGCTCGCGCCCGGCACGGTTCCCAATGTCGAGGTCGTGCTGTCACGCGAGGCGGGGGGGCTGCGCATCGACGTCGGCGGCGGACCAGTGCAGTTTGCCCGCTTGCCGGATGAGGCGGATGCATGGCTGCGCCTGCATGCGACGTCGACGGCGAAAAGCTGCATCAGCATGGACGATCCCGCCGGCGACATGCGCGGCACGGCCGCGGCATCGCGGCCTGTGCCCGACAAGCTTCTGCTCATCGGTCAGGGCGACGTGTGGCGCGCGCCGCATGCCGCTGCGGCGGCGCTGTCGATCGGTTTTCCGCGCATCGGCTACCTGGATTTCGAGCGCTGGATCAACAACCCCACGTTGAAGGGCCAGGTGTTCGCCGGGCTGCCCGATGCGCACATCGAATACTTCTGCAATTGCCTGCTTGCCTGCCATATCGGACGCGGCCACAACCGCCATGAGCGCCTTGCCGCGCTGCTGGACCGGCTTCCGGATCCGGCCGTCACGCAGATCCAGCTGGAGGCGCTTCCGGTCGACAGCCTGAGGGATTCGCCTGAGGGTTTGCGGGGGCGGTTCGGCGCGATTCGCGAGCTGCTTGCTATGCCGACGCTTGGCGAAGTCCTGAGAGCCCCGCTCAACAAGGTGTTTGCAAGTGGCTGGACGCCGGGCTTCGATCCGGACTGGTTCGAGCAATTGCTGAAAACCGTCGACCGTGCCTATGCCGGCACCTTTGAAGTCAAGTGCGCGCCTCGCACTGCCCCCGCGCTTGGCTGGATCGGGTCCCACGGGACGGTGAAGGGATTGGCCGTGCCCGAGGGCTTGAGTGCACGGCTCACGGCGCGGCCGGTCGTGTCCGCGGCCTATTTCGCCGATGCCGATGGCGCAAGTGTCATCGACACACGGCTGCTCCAATACGCCGTCGG
This sequence comes from Rhodoferax sp. GW821-FHT07F03, assembly GCF_059418745.1. Lineage (NCBI taxonomy): Bacteria > Pseudomonadati > Pseudomonadota > Betaproteobacteria > Burkholderiales > Comamonadaceae > Rhodoferax > Rhodoferax sp. GW821-FHT07F03. The sequence continues at coordinate 4,069 of NZ_JBWKQM010000025.1, read as the reverse complement.
GAACATTGAAGGCGATGACACGAATCTTCTTTTTGAAGGCGGATCGCTGCTCGTCGAATCGATGACTGGACCGCTCCAGGCGGAAGCCGGGCCAAGGCGGGATGGCGACACCTGGTCTCTATCACGCGCTGACTGGACGGCCCGGATGCGGGATCTGGTGAAGCACCAGGGCGGCAGGGCACGGCGCTACGACCTGGCGACCGCGCCCGGGCACGGTGAGTGGGCGTGGCGGCAACTGGGCTGGGTCGATGTGCATACCCAGCGCTGGCGTTTCACCGGCATGCCGATCGACAGTTGGCCGACGCGTGACGGGGGTGACGGGGCGGATGAAACTAGGTTCGGGGCGCTAAATCACGCCCCGGACGTAGCGTCATTCGAACCCGTTCGCAACGCCAAAGCGAACGAAGAGGTCATGGCATTCGAACGCCAGGCGTTTCACCGTCGGCTGGATTCGGACGCGGAAGTGGTCACGGCGCCGCTGTCGACCCTTGGCGACACGACCACGCTGATCACGGTGCAATGGGACAAGCCGGCCGCCACCTGGTTCAGGCATCGCTTCGTGCTGCGGTCCCGCTATGCGGGTGCGATGAAGAGGCAGGACCATGGCGAGTGCGACGCATGGCCCGAGCGGCTCCCGGCCGACCCTCCGGACGTGGCGGAATGGTGGCGCGTGGTGATGCTCGGCGAGCGCGGCGGGATCGCGATGACGCGCCCCCAACTGCGGGCGCTGATGCCGCTAACGACCTCGCCGGATGGCGCCCACAATACTCCGCCCGTGGCGGCCATCCTGCACGATGAGGCCTTTGCCCACGGCGGCCTAGCCGAGCGGATTGCGCCCGAGGTCACCACCGGCGTGGGTTACGGCGGCAGCAACGAGCCCGGCACCGGTGGACTCGACGAGCGGGTACGTGCGATTGACGCGAGGAAGGAAGTAGGGCCGGACCCACGCCTTTCCTATGCCGCCACGCCGGCGGGCGAGGCGCAGCTCACGGTGCTGTGCCCCGAAGGGCCTATGGGCCTGACCTTCGACGCCACGGACGGCGGCGGCCAGATGTTCCCCAACTCGAGCTGGTTGCTGCACCCTCGGCAAATGCGTGCCGGCGAGACGTTGCCGGGGCCGGTGAGCATGGAGGAGCATTTCATCAGCGTGGCGATGCGCCGCTACCTGGCGCCCGAATGGCTGGTTGACGAAGGGGCGGTAGATGCTTCCTTCGGCCAGACCTGGTGGCACGAACATGTGTGCTCGACTACAGCGACGCCGCTGCTGTGGCTGGTGGGTGGTGCCCATCGCGTCGACATGGCCACCTGCAAGGCCGATGGGAACGACATCGTCGTGGTGGTCGACCGCGCCGTGGTCGACCAGAGCGCGCTGGCGGCCTCGTTCAGCGATCCACTCAAGCCGGACTCCTGCCCGTTGGTGCTGTGCCGCTTGCCCGGTGCAAGGGACAGTGGCGCGACGCTGGCCTTGCTGCACAGCCCGGTCGACCGGCAGAACGCGCAACTGTCGGTGTTCATGGTGGGAACGGGCGGTGTGCCCGTGCTCCTGGCCAGCATCGACTGGTCGATTCCCCGCATTCCACTGGACCCGAAGGAGCCCGGCGTCCAGGTCGCGCTGGCGCTCAAATGCGTCGGCCAGGTCAGGCAGACCAACGCCAGCCAGACCACGGCGCTGAACTGGGTGCGCACCAACAGGAACTTCGACACCGTCCACATCAGCCTCCCCGATGGCGCGAGCGACAAGGCCCAGGCCAGCGAACTCCTGGCGAGCAAGGCAGTGTCCGCCAGCGCCAGCAAGTTGTCGCTGATCCGCTCGTTGCCCAATGGCACTGGCGAGGTGATCTGGGCGCGCAGCGCCCAATCCATGAGGCAGTTCCCGGTGCATGCGCAGCGCCACGTGGCGGCGCTGTTCTCCTCGATGGACACAGGCGTCGGCAGGCCCGTGGAGCAATTGCAGTTTGCGCATGTGCTTGGCGGAGCGAACACGAAGGTGGGCAACGGAAAGGCGCTGGACGGCGTCGCCAATGCGCGGCTGGTGGAATTTGAACTGCCGTCGCAGATCGTCGGCTCCGGCAGCGCAATCCCGCTGGCCTTCCAGTTCGCCTACTTCGACCTGGAGTCGATCGGGCATGCGGCCGGGACACGGCATTTGTCGTTTCACCTTCGGCTGGTCGGCAGTACCGCGGCACGCAAGGCATTGAAGGAACTGGAGCTCGGCCTGCGCGCGGACGAGTCGACCGGAACCCAGGCCGGCTGGAAGCCGGTCAAGGTCTCGCGCAACACCGCCGGCACGGAAGTGGTCGCGGTGCAACTGGACATGCAGCTCGATGCGAACTGGAACGCCACGATCAGCAAGGGGCGCTGGCTGACGGCCGCCGGTGCCGATGAGGACCTGAATATCCTCTCCGCCGGCACGCAACTGATCAATGGGGTGCTACTGGACGCGCAAGGCCTGGCACTGAAGGTGGTCCAATCGCCTGGCCAGGACGAGTTGTGGTTTGAGATCGGGATGCTGGCCTCGTCCACCGCGGAATCCGGTTTTGCCGGCAAAGTCGATTTCGACTGGTTTTTCGGCCAGTTACAAGGCGCAATACTTGACGGCGTGGCCGCCGGGGCGACCGACGCCGCCAGCCTGCGCACGATGCTCGAAGCCCAGGCTCGCGTCATCGCGGTGTCCCCCCCCATTGCCATCACCAAGGAGCCATGAAATGAAACTGACCCTGAGAATCAAATTGCCGGCCGACCGGAGAAAGACCGGCACGCTGACACTCTTCGATCCCCTGACGGGCCTGCCCCTCTACGGGCCCATCCCCGTTCTTGGCCGCGCCGCGCGCGATGCGGCAAAAGCGAAAGGCAACCCTGGCGGCAACCCCTTGCTGGGCTACGGTGATACGCCGACGGGCAGCTACCACATCACTAACATTCTGGCCAACGGACCGGGCACGACTCGGCCGGTGGAGAAGTACGGGCAGAGCGGCTCCATTGTGCTGGATCCGCAAACGGGCGACGCCAAGACCGCGAAAGAGAACGGCCGCACGGGCCTGTTCATCCATGCGGGCCGGCATGCGTTCTCGTCCGCGGTCGGCCCGCAGGCGCTAAAGCCGACCAATGGCTGCGTGCGGATGCTGGACTGGCACCTGGCTCAGCTGATCGACATCATCCGCACCCAGACGCTGGCCTTCCCGGGCGACGTCGTGGTGGAGGTGGGCGAGCCAGGCGGGCCCATGGGCGATATCGACGAGTCGGTGCTGGACGTCGATCCGCCACCAGTCGGCGGCGGCGTGTTGCTGCCCTGAGGCCGCGTCAGCGCGGGCCGGTGCCCATCCCTATTTCCGCGCGCTGGGATCGGGTCGATCTTGTATCCGTCGTGGTCAGTCTCGAATGCGATCACCGCCTGCCTTGACGGAGCCTGCTTATCGCGTGACGTTGCCGTCGGCCGCTGCATGACGTTTTGATCTAGCACGAAAAGCTCGCGCATTGGAGAATAACTTGGGATGCTACGCCACGAAACAGCGCATGCTGCCCGCTGGGCAGCCGCATCAACTGCTTCCGCGGGCTTCGGTATGGTCCGTAAAGGCATCGGGGTCACCGTTTAGCTCATCCAAATCCGTGTGTCTGTCCACTTTCTCTGTGATCGATGGAGGATGGGTGTTCGGCGTGCCCGCGTTGATCGCCACAGCAAAGTACATGAGTTCGACGGCATCGAAGGTTGCACCTTTACCCACCGTTGCTGCCAAGCAGCCGGTCGCGCCGCTCTGCTAGAAGTGAGGCTCCGGTCATATCGTCTGATTCTGGAAAAGCTGGACAAGCAGGGGGTACTTAAGAGTAGTCTGTCGCAGAACCATCCTTCGATGGCGAAATTGACGGTAAAGCCGACGGTAAAGTTTCGGATGTTTAAGCGAAAGTGTAGAGCTGATACGGGTCTTCACACCTAAGCGATGATCGAGTGGGGATCGTTCATGCTGATTGTTGGCGCCGATTGAATCTTGACAGTGGGGGGGTGCGGACAATAACTTGGACTACTTGGAGGTAGTTCATGTATTCATACGAAGAGCGAATTCGAGCCGTCAAG
>NZ_JBWKQM010000024.1:32769-46117 GCF_059418745.1 Rhodoferax sp. GW821-FHT07F03 | reverse complement strand
CCCGCCGTTGTCAGCATTGATACGTACCGGCAGTCCGTAGTGTTCAAAAACGCGCTGCAAATGGGATTGCACACTGGAGGTATCGGGCCTGGCGCACGCGCTGAGTGCGAGGTTGAAGCGCGAGTGGTCATCCAACAGCGTCAACGGATGGCAGCGCCCGCCCAGCGTCTCAAAATAGCCTTTGAAGTCGATCTGCCACAACGCATTGGGGCAATCATGTTCAAAGCGCTGCCAAGGCGTTGCTGCCAGCGATGCCTGGGGGCTAATGAGCCCGTGTCGGTGCAGGATCGCTGTGACGGTGCTGGGTGGGGGCGCACTCGCCAGTCCTTCGTTGGCCAGCACGCGCGCAATTTTGCGACCGCCCCAGCAAGGATGCTGCTGGCGTAACTCCACAACAGCATCTTCAACGCTTGTGGCGCTGCGCAAGGGACTGCTGTGGGGGCGCGACGAGCGCGGTTGCAAGCATGCCCAGCCTTCCTCTCGATACCGACCGAGCAGCGCATAACCAGCCTTGGGGCTGATGCCAAAACGACGGCATAAGTCTCGCCTGTTGGCACCCGGCTGTAAGGCCAGTTCCACGAACTCACGCTTGAGGTCCATAAGGTTCCTTGTTTGCCAGGCCATGTACTTCTCCTCGCGCATCTCGCGCTGGAAAAGTGTTACCCATGTCCTCGCACACCCGTTACCTAGGTACCCGGTCCATACAGCGAAGCAAAAGAAGTTAGTCGCCTGCCGGGGCGACTACCCGGTCAGGGATGGGAATGGCGCCCACAAGCCCAAAAGAAACTACAAGCCAAATCGACCGCTAGCGCAGAAGATACCTGCGCAACCAGCTATCAATAAAAGAGCAATCTACCCCGGCTTCACACAGGGCGCGAACATGTCCAGCTCGGGCTTGTAGAGGCTGGTTTTCACGTTCAGCAGGCCTAGTACCGAGTGGAAGTAGTTGTCGTGGGTGACGCGTTCGTCCTTGCGCTTTTGCAGGCACTCGGTGGTGACGTGGGTGCGTTGCTCGTAGGCGGGCGACAACCAGGTAACCCAGGGCACGTGTTTTTGCAGGTCGGGGGCGATGTCGTAGGGCAGGCCGTGCAGGTAGATGTTGTTTTCACCCAGTGACTCGCCGTGGTCGGCCACATAGACCATGGCGGTGGTGTTGGTGGCCTGCTTGGTCTTCAGCCACTGGATGGCGGTGGCCAGTACGTGGTCGGTGTACAGAATGGTGTTGTCGTAGGAGTTGACCAGCTGCGCCTGGCTGCAGTCCTGCAGGTTGTTGCTGGTGCATTCGGGCTGGAATTTCTTGAAGGCTGCGGGCACGCGCTTGTAGTAGGCGGGGCCGTGGCTGCCCATCTGGTGCAACACGATGACCACGCCTTTGGCGCGGCGCTCGGCGGGGAGTTCGTCGATACGGGCCTGGGCCTTGCGCAGCATGATTTCATCAAAGCATTCGCCACCCACGCACAGCTCGGGGTCGGTCAGCTGGGTGGTGCTGGTGTTGGGCACGCGGTCGCACACGCCTTTGCAGCCGGACTGGTTGTCTATCCACACCACGCCCAGGCCGCTGCGCTGCAGTATGTCCAGCAGGCCTTCGTAGTTGGCGTCGCGGCTTTCGTAGGCCTTTTTGCCCAGGTGCGAGAACATGCAGGGCACGGAGGCCGCGGTATTGGTGCCGCAGGACCAGGCGTTCTGGTAGGTGACTATGTGTTCCTTGGCCAGCTCGGGCGTGGTGGCGCGCGCGTAGCCGTTGATGCCGAAGTTGCCCATGCGCCCGGTTTCGCCTACCACCAGTAGCAGCAGCGGGGGCTTGCCGGCGGGGCCGGGTGGGATGGCCAGTTGTGCATCCTGGCCTACCGGCAGAATCTTGCTTTCGTCGCGCTTGAAGGGCTTGGCGGCGATGTCGCCCAGGGCGTAGAACGAGTTCAGCGGGTTGATCAGATAGCGTATCTCGGTGCGGTTGCGCATCAGCGATGAAAAGTCCTGGTACACCAGGAACAGTGTGGCCACCAGCACGACGCAGGATACGACAACGCCCAGCAGGTTGCCGCCGATCTGGCGCAGCACGCTGCGGCGACGCAGGCGCTGGCGCCACAGCCACAGGCAGGGCAGCACGGCCATGCCCAGCACCGTCAGCAGCATGCGCATATTCATCAGGTCGCGGGTTTCGCGCATATCGGTCTGCAGCGCATTCACCAGCATGGTGGTGTCAATCACCACGCCATAGGACAACATGAAGTGCGCACCAAAGGCCGCCGCAAATAGACTCAGCGTGATGGCGGGAATCAGCACCCAGCGCCAGGCCAGCAGGCTGAGTAGCAGCGCCATGATGGCTGCGATGATGACGCCAAAGCCTGCAGCAAAGGCCAGGCCGCGCAGGCTGTGCAGCTCGGGCAGGCGGTTCAGCTCACGCCATAGCGGCACATTGCACACCGTGGCGATCCAGAGGCTGGAGATGAGAATGAGCCAGGCGGGGTGTTTGCCGGTTTGCAAAGTCCGGTTGTTGAAGAGCTGCATGGGGGGAGGGCTTTCAGGCCTGTGCGGTCAAAGGGGCGTGCAAGGCCTTGCTGTGGTGGGCCATGTGGTCGGCCATGAAGGTCGAGATGAAGTAGTAGCCGTGGTCGTAGCCCATCTGGCGGCGCAGCAGCAGCGGCTGGCCCACGGCTTTGCAGGCGGCCTCGAAGATATGCGGATTCAGCTGCTCGGCCAGGAATTTGTCGGCCATGCCCTGGTCGATCAGGATGCCGTCTGGGTAGGGCGGTGTGGTCTGTTCGGCCATCAGGAATACGGCATCGTGCGCGGGCCAACTGCTGTTGTCCGCACCCAGGTAGCCAGTGAAGGCTTTTTGCCCCCAGGCGCATTGCGTGGGCGCGCAGATGGGCGCGAATGCGGATACCGAGCGGAACAGACCGGGGTGCTTGAGCGCCAGCGTTAGCGCGCCGTGGCCGCCCATGGAGTGGCCGAAGATGCCGATGCGCTCCGGGTCTATGGGCAGGTTGCGTACCGCGATGTGTAGCAGTTCATGGACGATATAGCTCTCCATGCGATAGTGCTTGGACCAGGGTTCTTCGGTTGCGTCGATATAGAAGCTGGCCGCTAGGCCGAAGTCCCAGCTGTCGGTCTCGCCGGGCACGTTTGCGCCGCGCGGGCTGGTATCGGGTGCAATCAGCGCCATGCCATGCTGGGCAGCGTACTGTTGGGCGCCGGCCTTGGTCATAAAGGTCTCGTCCGTGCAGGTCAGTCCCGCCAGATACACCAGGGCCGGCACCCGGCCCAACGTGGCCTGCGCCGGCAGAAACACCGAGAACTTCATGGGCAAACCGATTTCCATCGAGTCGTGCTGGTAGAAGGTCTGCACACCGCCAAAGCAGCCGTGCTCGGAAAGGGTTTTCAAGGAATCAGTCATATAGCCTTAGAAGTAAGAGGGCAGTGAATCGAGGACGCTTGCCAGGGATTAATACAAGACAACGCCGCGAATCGACTCGCCGCGCTTCATCAAATCAAAGCCCTTGTTGATGTCCTCCAGCGGCATGGTGTGGGTGATCAGCGGGTCGATGCTGATCTTGCCTTCCATGTACCAGTCGACGATCTTGGGCACGTCGGTGCGGCCACGCGCGCCGCCAAAGGCCGAGCCTTCCCATTTGCGGCCGGTGACCAGTTGGAATGGGCGGGTACTGATCTCGGCACCGGCCTCGGCCACGCCAATGATGATGCTGCGGCCCCAGCCCTTGTGGGTGCATTCCAGCGCCTGGCGCATGACCTGGGTGTTGCCTATGCATTCGAAGCTGTAGTCGGCACCACCGTCGGTGAGTTGCACGATGGCGTCTACGACGTTCGGCACTTCCTTGGGGTTGATGAAGTGGGTCATGCCGAACTGGCGGGCCATGGCCTGGCGCTCGGGGTTGATGTCCACACCGATGATCTTGTCGGCGCCGACCATCTTGGCGCCCTGGATCACGTTCAGGCCGATACCGCCCAGGCCGAAGACCACCACATTGGCGCCGGCTTCGACCTTGGCGGTGAACAGCACGGCACCGATGCCGGTGGTGACGCCGCAGCCGATGTAGCAGACCTTGTCAAACGGGGCGTCCTTGCGGATCTTGGCCAGGCTGATCTCGGGGGCCACGGTGTAGTTGCTGAAGGTGCTGGTGCCCATGTAGTGGAAGATGGGTTGGCCGTCCAGGCTGAAGCGGCTGGTGGCGTCGGGCATCAGGCCTTTGCCCTGGGTGCCACGGATGAGCTGGCACAGATTGGTCTTGCGGCTGAGGCAGAACTTGCACTGGCGGCATTCGGGGGTGTAGAGGGGGATGACGTGGTCGCCCTTTTGCAGCGTGGTGACACCGGGGCCGACATCGACCACGATGCCGGCGCCTTCATGGCCCAGGATGGCGGGGAAGATGCCTTCGGGGTCGGCACCGCTGAGGGTGTAGTAGTCGGTGTGGCAGATGCCGGTGGCTTTGATCTCGACCAGCACTTCGCCGAACTTGGGGCCTTGCAGGTCCACGGTTTCTATGGTCAGGGGGGCGCCTGCTTTCCAGGCGACTGCGGCTTTGGTTTTCATGGGCGAAGCTCTCAGAATCAAAGGCTTGAACTATAAGCGGCGACTCTTGCACCGGTATATCTCTGCACGCTTGCTATTCTTATGGATAAAAAGGCCTGTAGCGCAGATAAACCGTGCGTAAGGTGCTATCAAATTAATAGCAAGTAAAGATCTGTGGTCAGACATAAAAAAAGCCCTCGAAGTTCAAGTCGAGGGCTTTGTTTTATGCGCTGAAGAATTTCTTCAAACGGTCGGTCCAACTGTCGCCCGTGGGCGAGTGCTTGCCACCGCCTTTTTTCAGCGAGTCTTCCAGTTCCCGCAACAGCTTGCGCTGGTATTCGGTGAGCTTGACCGGCGTTTCCACCGTGATGTGGCAATACAGGTCGCCGGGCGCGCTATCACGCACTCCCTTGATGCCCTTGCCGCGCAGGCGGAACTGCTTGCCGGCCTGGGTGCCTTCGGGGATATCGATGGCCGCCTTGCCAGCCAGCGTGGGCACTTCGATCTCGCCGCCCAGGGCTGCGGTGATGAAGCTTACCGGTACCGAGCAGTGCAGGTCGCCCCCGTCGCGCTCGAAGATGTCGTGCTTCTTCAGGCGTATCTCGATGTACAGGTCGCCCGGCGGGCCGCCGTTGGAGCCTGGCTCGCCATTGCCCACGCTGCGGATACGCATGCCGTCGTCGATGCCGGCCGGGATTTTGACTTCCAGCGTCTTTTGCTTTTTCAGCTTGCCCTGGCCCTGGCACACGGTGCAAGGCTCGGGAATCACCTTGCCGCTACCACGGCAGGTGGGGCAGGTTTGCTGCACGCTGAAGAAGCCTTGGCGCATTTGCACCGTGCCTTGGCCTGCGCAGGTGCCGCAGGTCTTGGCTTGCGTGCCGGGCTTGGCGCCGCTGCCGTGGCAGGTGTCGCAGGCTTCCCAGGTGGGGATACGGATCTGCGCTTCCTTGCCGCGGGCGGCTTCTTCCAGGCTGACTTCCATGGCGTAGCTGAGGTCGCTGCCGCGGAATACCTGGCGGCCACCGCCACGTCCACCCCGGCTTTGGCCGAACATGTCGCCAAAGATGTCGCCAAAGGCTTCAGCAAAACCGCCAAAGCCTTCTGCGCCAGCACCGCCACGCATATTCGGGTCCACGCCGGCGAAGCCATGCTGGTCGTAGGCGGCGCGTTTTTGCGCGTCGCTCAGCATCTCGTAGGCTTCTTTGACTTCCTTGAACTTCTCTTCGGCCACCTTGCCAGCATCACCCTGGTTGCGGTCAGGGTGGTACTTCATCGCCAGCTTGCGATAAGCCTTTTTGATTTCGTCCTCGGACGCGTTCTTGGGAACGCCGAGGGATTCGTAATAATCTTTTTTGCTCATTCTGCAATCACTTTCTCAATACGGCGATCGGGGATGAGCCACATCAGCGCCACTGCCACAATAATTCCAGCCGCCAGCGCGGTGCTCACAAAGCACATCGGGATGGCCAGCGCGTATGCCACCGTAGCCAATTTGCCTTTGACGTCCGACCCTACGGCCCGGGCCAATACCGAATCCGTGCCATGCAGGCAGACGATGCTGCGTTTCAGCGTGGCGTAGGCAATGCTGCACATCAGCAGCACCCCCCCGAACAAGGCCATGGGCAGGGCCGCGAAATGGTTCTCCCCCATCCAGGCCGTGGTAAACGGCATCAGCGACAACCAGAACAGCAGGTGCAGATTGGCCCACAGGGTACGGCCATCGACCTTCTTCACGGTATGCAGCATGTGGTGGTGGTTGTTCCAGTAGATGCCTACATTCACAAAGCTCAACACATAGCTCAAGAACACCGGCAACAAAGGCAACAGGTCCGCGATTTCGGTGCCGTGGGGCACCTTCAGCTCCAGCACCATGATGGTGATGATGATGGCAATAACGCCATCGCTGAAGGCTTCCAGTCGCGTCTTGTTCATGGTCGGTTGTGGTGAAGCAGGGGCTGCATGGGAGGCAAAAAGCCGCGTCGAAAGACCATGAACTGGGGAGTTCCGGCCATTCGACGCGGCGGCGAATCCACGCGATCAATCAGACGTGTGGATCAGCCCTTTTTGACTTCTTTCACCTCGGCGTCGACCACGTTGTCGTCCGCAGCCTTGGCACCCGCGGCTTGCTCGCCAGCAGGTGCCGCACCTGCGCCGGCAGCGGCTTCTTCAGCGGCTTGCTTGGCTTGCATGTCGGCGTACATCTTTTCGCCCAGCTTTTGGCTGACGGTCATTAACGCGGTGTTCTTCTCGTCGATGGCGGCCTTGTCTTCACCCTTCAGGGCTTCTTCTAGGGCCTTGATGGCGGCTTCGATGCTTTCCTTTTCAGACGCTTCGATCTTGTCGCCGTACTCGGTCAGGCTCTTCTTCACGCTGTGCACGCTGGCTTCGCCTTGGTTACGGGCTTGCACCAGTTCCAGCTTCTTCTTGTCGTCTGCGGCGTTCAGCTCGGCGTCTTTCACCATTTGCTGGATTTCGGCTTCCGACAGACCGGAGTTGGCCTTGATGGTGACCTTGTTTTCCTTGCCGGTGCCCTTGTCCTTGGCGCCCACGTGCAAGATGCCGTTGGCGTCGATGTCGAAGGACACTTCAATTTGCGGCGTACCACGCGCTGCTGGGGGGATGCCCTCCAGGTTGAACTCGCCCAGCAGCTTGTTGACGCTGGCGATTTCGCGTTCGCCTTGGAACACCTTGATGGTCACGGCGGGCTGGTTGTCGTCCGCAGTGGAGAAGGTTTGCGCAAACTTGGTGGGGATGGTCGTGTTCTTGGCGATCATCTTGGTCATCACGCCGCCCAGGGTTTCGATACCCAGGGACAGAGGCGTCACGTCCAGCAGCAGCACGTCCTTGCGGTCGCCAGACAACACCTGGCCTTGGATGGCAGCGCCAACCGCCACGGCTTCGTCGGGGTTCACGTCCTTGCGGGGATCGCGGCCGAAGAATTCCTTGACCTTTTCTTGCACCTTGGGCATGCGGGTCATACCGCCGACCAGGATCACGTCATGGATGTCACCCACGCTCACGCCTGCGTCCTTGATGGCGATCTTGCAAGGAGCGATGGTGCGCTCGATCAGCTCTTCCACCAGGGCTTCCAGCTTGGAACGGCTGAGCTTGATGTTCAAGTGCTTGGGGCCGGAGGCATCGGCTGTCACGTAGGGCAGGTTGATGTCGGTCGATGCGCTGTTGGACAGCTCGATCTTGGCCTTTTCAGCGGCTTCCTTCAGGCGTTGCAGAGCCAGCACGTCCTTGGACAGGTCGACGCCGGATTCCTTCTTGAATTCGCTGATGATGAAGTCGATGATGCGCTGGTCGAAGTCTTCGCCGCCCAGGAAGGTGTCGCCGTTGGTGGACAGCACTTCGAATTGCTTTTCGCCATCGACATCGGCGATTTCGATGATGGACACGTCGAACGTGCCGCCACCCAGGTCATACACGGCGATCTTGCGGTCGCCCTTTTCCTGCTTGTCCAGGCCGAAGGCCAGGGCTGCAGCGGTAGGTTCGTTGATGATGCGCTTCACGTCCAGACCGGCAATACGGCCAGCGTCCTTGGTGGCTTGGCGCTGTGCATCGTTGAAGTACGCGGGCACAGTGATCACGGCCTCGGTGACGGCTTCGCCCAGGTAGTCTTCAGCGGTCTTCTTCATCTTGCGCAGAATGTCGGCGCTGACTTGTTGGGCCGACAGCTTGTTGCCGCGCACTTGCACCCAGGCGTCGCCGTTGTCGGCTGCCACGATGGAGTAGGGCATCAAGTCGATGTCTTTTTGGACTTCTTTTTCGGTGAACTTGCGGCCGATCAGGCGCTTCACCGCGTACAAGGTGTTCTTGGGGTTGGTGACGGCCTGGCGCTTGGCAGATGCGCCAACCAGCACTTCACCGTCTTCTTGGTAGGCCACGATGGACGGCGTGGTGCGAGCGCCTTCGGCGTTTTCGATCACGCGGGGCGTGTTGCCTTCCATGACGGACACGCAGCTGTTGGTGGTGCCCAAGTCAATACCGATAATTCTTCCCATGTTTTTCTCCTGCAATCTAAATAAAGGGTGGGAGCTGGGTTCAGCGCCCGGATGGATCTAATGTGTGGATAACTTTTCCCACTTCAAGTGTGGGGTTACCAAATGTGTATTTATTTGGGGGCGGTAACGGTTACCAGGGCCGGGCGCAGCACGCGGTCGGCGATCAGATAGCCTTTTTGCAACACGGTCACCACGGTGTTGGCTTCTTGCTCGGCAGGCACCACGCTGATGGCTTGGTGCTGGTGCGGGTCGAACTTTGTTCCGGCGGCGGGGGCAATTTCAATGACCTTGTTGCGTTCCAGTGCGCTTTTCAGTTGGCGCAGGGTGGCTTCGGCACCTTCGCGGATCTGGGCGGTGGTGGCGTCTTTGATGGCCAGGCCGGCTTCCAGGCTGTCGGTTACAGGCAGCAGGCTTTCGGCAAAGCTTTCCACAGCGAACTTGCGGGCCTTGCTGATGTCTTCTTCGGCGCGGCGGCGGGCGTTTTCGGCGTCGGCCTTGGCGCGCAGAAACTGGTCAGCCAGATCGGCGCTTTTGGCTTTCAGTGCAGCCAACTCAGCCTGGGCGATGGCCAGGGCTTCCACGTCGCTGGTGGCCAGCTCTTCAGCGGGGGCCATGCCGTCCAGAGGTTGGTGGTCGGGGTTGGAGGTGTTTTCAGACATGTTCTGTGGGGGAATCGAGTGAACCAGCGTTCAAGCTTGGGGGCTACCCCCTGGATTTCAAGGGGGCAGCGGGCAAAAAATCGGGCGGAGATCAGCCCTTGATGGCCAACAGTTCGACGTCGAACTTCAGCGTGGCGTTCGGGGGGATCACGCCGCCAGCGCCACGGGCGCCATAGCCCAGGTCTGCGGGGATGATCAGTGTGCGTTGGCCACCGACTTGCATGCCGGCCACGCCTTCGTCCCAACCCTTGATAACCATGCCGGCGCCCAGGGAAAACACAAACGGGTCCTTGCGGTCCTTGCTGGAGTCGAACTTGGCGCCTTGCACGCCGTCGTTGTACAGCCAGCCGGTGTAATGTACGGTGACGCTTTTGCCCTTGGTGGCCACGTCGCCGGCACCCAGAACGGTGTCTTCATACTGCAGGCCGGAAGCGGTGGTGGTGATTGCCATGAGAGTTCCTTGAAGTTGCAGCCAAATGACTGGCGCAACGCAGAGCCGCAGGCTAATGGGCCCGGGCCAAGCGTTGCGCAAGCAGATTGCTATTGAAAATATAGCTTCTAGCGCAGTAACAATCTGCGTAGAGGCCGTAAAAGACGCTGGATTATGCCAGCAGCCGGCGCCGCGCCAGGTCGCGCATCAGGGTGCTGATGCCATAGGTCCAGGGCGCTACCTGGTCGCAGGTGTTGACGCGGTTCACCAGCTGGCCCAACTGGGCAGTGCGCACGGTCACCGTATCGCCAATCACATGCGTGAAGCCCTGGCCAGGACCATGGCGGTCTTGGGTGGGGGCGAACATGGTGCCCAGGAACAGCATGAAGCCGTCCGGGTACTGGTGGTTGGGGCCTATGGCCTGCTCCACCAGGTCCACCGGGTCGCGGCTGATCTTGCTGAGGCTGCTGGCACCCTGCATGACAAAGCCGTCGTCATGGCCGGCGACTTCCATGGCCAGGTCGCAGCGGCGTACGTCGTCCATACAGAAATGCGCGTCGAACAGGCGGATGAACGGACCGATGGCGCAGGACGCGTTGTTGTCCTTGGCCTTGCCCAGCAGCAGGGCGCTGCGGCCTTCGAAGTCGCGCAGGTTCACGTCATTGCCCAGGGCCGCGCCGACCACCGAACCGCGGCTGTTGACGGCCAGCACCACCTCGGGCTCGGGGTTGTTCCAGGCGCTGCCGGGGTGGATGCCGACCTCGGCGCCCAGGCCCACGGCGCTCATCACCTGCGATTTTGTGAACAACTCGGCGTCGGGGCCAATGCCCACTTCCAAGTACTGTGACCACATGCCCTGGGTCAGCAGTACTTTTTTGAGTTCGGCCGCAGCGGCCGAGCCGGGTTGGATATTGCCGAGGTTGTCGCCAATCACCGCCACCACGGCCGCGCGCACCGCAGCCGCCTTGCTGGCGTCGCCACGCGCCTGTTCCTCGATCACCCGCTCCAGCATGCTGGCCACAAAGGTGACGCCGGCCGCTTTCAGGGCCTGCAGATCGCAGGGCGCCAGCAGCCAGGGCTGTGACGGATTGCGGGCGTTGTGCGCCGAGTTGGCCAGCACTGCGGCGGTATCCGCCAGGCGCAGGCCGGGCTGGGCACGCACCATGGCCGCCGGGTCGGCCAGCTCCAGCAGCTGGCTGCAGGTGAGGGCCAGATGTTCCAGGCTGTAGATGCCGTCGGCCTTCACCTGGATCAGCACCGGGCCTCGGCCTTCCATCCAGATGCGGCCAACCAGCAATGCGTCTGGGTGGTCCGCAGGCAGTACGGTGGAGAGAGTCAAATGCTGTTGCATATTAGTTCTTTAAAAAGCCCAGCCGCCTTGAATCCATGCGCGAGGGGACATATCTTTTTCGGATTGGGCGGGGTTGGTTCGCCGCCAAGCCAGCCATGCTTGCCAGTCAAAGTTCTGGTAACTACCGCGAATTCCTAGCCCCGCACCTTCCAGGCGACGGTGATTGTCGCCAGACAAAAACGGATTTTTATTGATAAGCACGGCGCCAGTATCCCAAAAGACGGACGGAATGAGCATGGGAGATGCTGTGTAGCGTATTTCTACTTGGGAGAGCCAGCCCTGGTCACCGGTGGCTTCTCCAGACGGGTAGGCGCGCACTCCGTTGGGGCCGCCGAGTCCCAGCTTGTCATAAGAATCCAGGTTTTTGGATGCGGCTTGGCCATGCCATCGTACATATGCCTCCCATTTTCCGAGCAACGGCTGGGTTCGCTGCAGCTCTAGGTCTAGAGTGTTGTAGCGTCCGGCCGTCTGGGCGCTAGCAGCGTCGATTGCGCGCGTGACCTCGTTGTCCAGCGCCAGGTGTCCCGTGCCGAATCGCAGAATAGCCAGATTGTTGCTTCCACCCTCGCTGCGATGGCTGAAGGTCAAGTCCAGGCTGGCATGCTGGGCGTGCTTGTCGATCACGGTCTCCGTTGCGTTGACTTTGTCTTGTAACGCGCGGGTTTCCACGCTGATTTGGCTGCTTAAATTGGTATTTAGGCTGCGAATCCATGCGTAATTGATGTTGATCGCGGCGGCTCTGACGCTGCCTGTCGCATCAAGCTGGGCGAAGTCGGAGCCTAGTCGGTACTGCGTGCGGGTGACGCTGGCCCCTAGGCCTAGGCCGTTGAAACCCAAAGGGACTTGTGCGGAGATATTTCCGAAAAAGAGAGATGAATGGCCTCCCAGCACATGCAGGCCAAATTGCTCACCGTAGCCCAATGGATTATTTAACGCGAATTTGCCACCTGTCCGTACGCGGCCCAGGTATTGCGATCCATAGTTGTCTACTTCCAGACGCCCAGCGAGCAGTGGTGATGTCTGGGCGCTAAGGCGCAAATCGGTCAACCCTGTGGACACGCCGGGTGCCAAGTCGGCACTGAACTGGGTACCGGATACATCCGAAAGTAACAGCAAGGTGCGGTCAAGCTGATGCTGGTTGAGCGGAGCACCACGTGGGATGGGGGCCAAGCGAGCTTCCAACACGCTGGTTCGTAGCCGACTCTGGTTGTCGATATGTACTTCAGACAGGGCGCCTTCCAAGACGCGGATTTCAATCTCTCCATTGCGTACCGTTTGAGTGGGCAAATAGGCACGTGCCAGGGTCCATCCATCCGCACGGTAGAAGGCATTGATGCGTTCTACTCCAAGCTGCAGTTCTGCAAGGGTATGTTCCCCATGGTCCAATGAATTGACCAAGGCCTCGAGTGTGGCCGCGGAGTAAATCGTTGCACCTGTCACGCGGATTTTTTGGATGGAAATCTTTTCTTCCGCACCCTGGGTAGAGGCGGAAGAGGGCGTGCCAGTTGCATCTGGAAACGTCTGTGCCATTGCTGGCAGTAGCATGCTGCATAGCATTAGCGACAGAACATGCGGTAGTGTGGCTATCACTTGGTGCGGCACACGACCCTTACTCGTAAACTGGCTTTGGTTGAACTCCAGCCGCAATCAGCATGACCGGCTGAAACTGTTGGAGTCAGTCGGTTGCTGCTGGGTTCCAAATTGGACAGCCCGTGCATTGCGGCTGTATAGCCTGTTTCGTTGGTTGATGAGCCTAGTGCGACGGTTACCAAGCTGGCAGGGTCGACAAGCAAGGTGCCTGCTTCATAGTGCAATTGGTAGTTATTGCTGTTCAACCCACTCGGAACGATGGGGTACTGTCCTGGCGCGGAGTTACTGGCTGCAGTGGTGCCAAAAACCAAACTGCCTGACAAGTCAGAATTGCTGACACTTTCACCAGGCACAAAACCATTAAATGTTGCACTGAACGCGGGGTTGTTTTGTCCCACTAAGCGGTTGGCACTATTCGCTGCGATCGTTAGTTGCGCAGGAGTGATGGAGAAGGTATTGCCTGTGAATGCAATGCTGTAGTTCGCGTTGGCCAGGCTGCCTTGATTTATCGCATAGCTACCTGCATTTTGACCGCTGACCCGGCTCAATGTGCCCTCCAAACCATCGCCGCCGATGAGACCGTTCGCCACATAAATGAGAGCCGGATCGGTTGCGGCGTTATTGTCATAGACCTTGCTTGCACCTTGCGCGGAAACTGTGATCGCTTTGGGGGTGATATCGGCAGTGGTGGTGGCGGTGGAATTGGCCAGCACATAGTTGCCGGCGGCACTGCCGCCGATGCCGAAGGTTTCGGTGACGGTCTTGGCGGTGCCCACGTTC
>NZ_JBWKQM010000024.1:32353-32669 GCF_059418745.1 Rhodoferax sp. GW821-FHT07F03 | reverse complement strand
ATGTCGGCAGTGGTGGTGGCGGTGGAACTGGCCAGCACATAGTTGCCGGCGGCACTGCCGCCGATGCCGAAGGTTTCGGTGACGGTCTTGGCGGTGCCCACGTTCTTGGTATCGAAGCTGCCGCTCTGGCTCAGCGTCACGGTGTCGCCGCTGATGACACCGCTGAGCGTGCCGCCGCTGACGCTGGCGGTGGTCGTGCCGTCATAGGTCTTGGAGGCGGCGCCGGCGCCACTGACGCTGACGGTGGCCGGGGTGATGTCGGCGGTGGTGGTAGCGGTGGAACTGGCCAGCACATAGTTGCCGGCGGCACTGCCGC
>NZ_JBWKQM010000024.1:0-32254 GCF_059418745.1 Rhodoferax sp. GW821-FHT07F03 | reverse complement strand
CCGATGCCGAAGGTTTCAGTGACGGTCTTGGCGGTGCCCACATTCTTGGTATCGAAGCTGCCACTCTGGCTCAGCGTTACGGTGTCGCCGCTGACGACACCGCTGAGCGTGCCGCCGCTGACGCTGGCGGTGGTGGTGCCGTCATAGGTCTTGGAGGCGGCGCCGGCGCCACTGACGCTGACGGTGGCCGGGGTGATGTCGGCGGTGGTGGTAGCGGTGGAACTGGCCAGCACATAGTTGCCGGCGGCACTGCCGCCGATGCCGAAGGTTTCAGTGACGGTCTTGGCGGTGCCCACATTCTTGGTATCGAAGCTGCCACTCTGGCTCAGCGTCACGGTATCACCACTGATGACACCGCTGAGCGTGCCGCCGCTGACGCTGGCGGTGGTGGTGCCGTCATAGGTCTTGGAGGTGGCGCCGGCGCCACTGACGCTGACGGTGGCCGGGGTGATGGACATGCTATGTCCTGTGGCGAAACTGGTTTGGTAGCCCAGTTGATCTGCCAGGGTGCCCTGGCTAATGCTGTAGCTGCCGACGTTTTGCCCCGTGCTGCGTGCCAGGCTTCCTGTCAGGATTTGGCTGGCTGTGTCACCGTTGGCCTGGCCGGATATGGCATATCCCAGGCTGGGGTCTGTCGCGGCATTCTTGTCATATACCTTGCTGGGGTCGGTGGGTGTGATCGTGATCGTGGGTTGTTCACGGTACAGCACATAGGTTGTGCCATCTCCTACGGTGCTAGCACCCGGAGCATCGCCTGCCTGCTTGTTGTAGCGAAAGTTACCGCTACCCGCCGCGGCTTGTGTGGCCAGTGACCCGCCGAGACTTGTGGAGGCAAGCGAACCGCTGTAGACATAGATTTTTCTGCCGGAATCCACGGTGAGCGTGGCGTTGTTAATGACATCGCCACCTGTACTTGTACCGCGTGCGGTACTGGAGCCCGCTGTCAGCGTCAGATTTCCATTGCTGACGGCGATGTTGCCGCTGGTGGTTAAATTTTGCGTAAGTGTGGTCAGTTGTGCTGCACCAGTGGAAGCAATGCCTGTTACGCCCAGTGCATTGCTGTCTACTACGGTCACTCCTGCGGCGTTGCTGGCCGAGAGCGTGTTGAAGTTATTGCCCGTGTTTGCCAAGTTGATGGCCGCGCCACCGCCATTCAGGGTGGTTGCTCCACTGACGGAGAGGGCGCCGGTTTGCGTGATACCTGGTGCCGTCAGCGACAGTGCGCCAGTAATGCTACTGGTCCCTAGCGACAAGGCGGTACTGTTGACCAAGCTGGTGGCGCCAGCGCTCAACGAAACAGCGCCTGTGAATTTGTTGCTGGCATTGGTCAGGCTGATAGTGTTGCCGCCACCGGTGCTGGTGATGCTGGTGGTGCCTCCGACATTGGAGAAAACACCGGCACTGGAAGCCGCATCATCTGAAATGGCGCCAGCGGTGGACGTGATGGCTAGGTTGCCAGGAGTGCTGATGAAGCCCTTGTTCCAGACGGAATTGTGGGTGGAGGTTTCTGCAGTCTGGGAAGCCAGGTTGACAGGCGCCGCGGTCAAAAAAGCCAGGGTTGCATTGCCCCCCACATAGAAGCCGGTATATCCATTGACGGAATCTAGCGCGGCTGCATTGATGTTGACTGAGCTGGTCACCGGTGCGGAGATAGAGACGGTGCTATTGGCCGTACCGGAGCCCCACAAGCCGTCGCCACCGGCGTTGGAGCCGGTGAGGTTGATGGCGCCCGTGGTGGATGTGATGTTGATTTTTCCGGCCAACTTCAGGGCGGCATTGCTGTTGCTGGTAGTGCCAACTTGGCCCACGGTGGTGTTGACGCCCGAGATAGTCACCGTGCCCCCGGTGATATTGATCGCTGTGCTGGTGTTGCCCGCAAAATTAACGGTAGACAACTGGTTTCTATAAGTGGTCGATACCGGGTTAGAGGCATTACCCGTGATGGTTACGGCACCCGTGGTGGAAATGGAGTCTCCGGCACTAATTTCCACGCCGCCGCCGGCCCAGGTGCTTACAGCACCGGTCGCAGTACCCGTGAGTGTGATGCTCCCGCCTGAGGTGCTCTGCAAGGTATTGCTGCCCGTCAGCTTGACTGCAGTATTGTTTGTACTCATAAGCGAGGCGCCATTGCCATTGACGCCCGTAATGGTGCCGGTGCCGCCACTGGTGCCCTGGACCAAAATAGCTCCGCTGGCCGTAGTCAGGGTGGCGGAGTTCATGACCACTCCCTGTGAATTACCGTTGCTGGGCATGGTGCCCACGATGCTGATGGTGCCACTGCCACTGGTGGTCAAGGCGCCGTTCAAATATTGCAGGGCCGAGGCCGTGCCGTTTTGTGCGCCACTGGCGGTCAGGCTGATGTTGCCGCCATTGGCTGTTACATCGAGGTACTGTAGTTTTAGCCCATTGTTGGCGGCGGCCGTGCTCGTGGCGTTCGCAGTCATGGATACATTCAGTGTGCCACTGGTGCTGCTGATGCTGCGGTGTGCCCCCGAGGTGCCATTGCTGGTAATGCGGCCATCGGCAATCAGTGTCAAAGTTGAGGCTGAGCCAGCACTTTTCACAATGTTTCCGTTGATGGCGATATTGCCTTCTTGGGCTCCTCCTGCGGCGGTGGTCGTGATGGTCACGTTGCCGCCGCTGTTGAGTATGGTCTGGATATTGGTGGTGTTGACTGTCGAACCCGATGCTGAGGGAGCCCAGACGTTGCTGCTGAAGGCACCGCCCGTTTGCGCGGCACTGGATATGGTGACGTTGTAGGGGTCCAGCAACCACAATCCGCCTTGGCCTTGCGCGGCAGAGACATCGACTGAAATGCCGTTGGTATCCAGTGCGTGCCCGGAGGTTTCGATGGCACCTCCATTGCCGCTTTGCGTGCCACCCATAGCCCGGATGTTGCCGTAGACGTTGGCCACATCGGTGCCCCATACGACCACTTTGCCGCCATCGCCAGCCAGTGTCGCGCTGGCGTCGATACTGGCTGTGGGGGCCATATAGGTTGCGTTGGAGTTGGGTTCGGGGCCTAGTCCTTGCTGATTGCCACCAACCAGCACCGTACCACCGCCCGCCGGGCCGCTGGCAATAATGTGTGCGTCATCAAACAGGCCAACTTTTTGCCCCAGCACTTTCACCGTACCGCCACTATCGCCGGAGTTTTGGTCGCTTGCATCCAATGTACCGCTGACTTGCGTGGTGGTTCCCTCGTCGCCCAGAAGCTCGATGCTGCCGTTGCGATGTGACACGGTCCTGGCCTGGATGATGCCGCTGTGGTTGATGACGGCGTTGTTCAATCCTTCAAGCCCCTTGGCCGTCAGTACTACCCGGCCTCCGTCGGCCAAAACCATGCCGCCGTTGTCTACCAGGGCTTGAGCGGCACCCTGGGTGAGAACATAGCCAAGAGGGCTGCCGTCAACCAGTTTCAGATTGACGCCGTTAGCGGCCGCCAGCAGCACGTCGCCCTGTGGCGCGTTGATCTGCCCCGTGTTCGTGACACTTGGAGCAATCAGCGCAACCTTGCCACCTGCAGGCACGGTGATGGCTCCACGGTTCACCACGCCTGCCGTATTGTTGCCCGCCAGGTTGTACAAACCGGCTTCAAAGTCGGCATTACTGATATTCAAGGTGCTGGCGACCAGCCCCCCGACGTTGACTTGCGCACTAGCCCCGATAAGTACGCCATTCGGGTTCAGAATGAACACGTTCCCATTGGCTATCAGGCTACCCAGAATACTGGTTGATTCCTTGCCGGTAACGCGGTTTAGTGCAATGGCCTGGGCATTGGGTTGTATGAAACGTACGGTTTCATTGGCCCGAATGCCAAAGCTGGACCAGTCGATCGCCAGGCGTTGGCTGCCTTGGCTGATCGTAGTGTTGAGGCCAGCTTGGCTGATGCTGCCAGTGCCGGAGGTTATATTGCCGCCCGCCGGTTCGGCCTGGCCGGGGTCATGGAAGAGCAGGGTTGTGAGCAGAGCCGCCAACCCTTGGCAATGCGTCTTGCCAAAGAGCCTACCCGACTTTACTGGCTGTGCTCGGGCTTCCGTTGATGGAAGGCGGTTCGGAGCATCGGGGGCTAAAGAATGATCTACGAGTGCCCAAAACTGAGAAAACGGTTGCTGTTGCATGATGGTGTCATCCTTGCCTCTACTCCCTGTTTATCTTGCCAATATTTGGGCTATCAATTTTTGACATGGGTCACTTGCCTACTCACAAGTGACTAAAAAACGCTCGTTCTATTTGACTTTTTTCGCCTGGGCGACAGACCATTTGCCGGCAAAGGCTTGCAGGTCGCTGAGGCGTTTGAGCAGGTCGGCACCGGTGGGGGTGACGCTGTAGCCATCGGAGCCATGGGTCAGCAGGTCGGCTTCGCGCAGCTCTTTCAGGCGGGTGTTCAGGGTGTTGGGGGTGACGCCGCCGACGCTGTCCTGCAGCAGGCGGAATGTCTGGGCGTGGCCGTCGCGCAGAGCCCACAGCACGCGAATGGCGTAGCGGGACTCCAGCAGGGCCAGCAGTTGGTGGACGGCGACGTTTTCTTTGGAACTCATATGGTGTTCTCCTCGGGACAATGTGCGGTGGGAAGTCTGGCGGGCCTGGGGGCGCACGCCCAGGCGGCGCCACGACTATAACGCAAAAAACCTATTTTGCTACTAGTTTAATAGCATTGTAAGCAGGAAGTGTCTGCACTGTTCCCCAAAATGGGGCGAGGGAATTAGCGGCGGTAGATTTTTTGCAGCAGGCGTATCAGCGTTTTGCGCTCGGTTGCTGTCAGGTGGGAGGTGGCTTCGATTTCCAGCTGGCCCACCTCGGATTCGACTTGTGTGGCCAGTTCAGCGCCGCTGTCGGTGACATGCAAACCCATAGCGCGGCCGTCCATGGGGTGGGGTTTGCGCTCGATCAAACCGCGCTTTTCTATGGTGTTGAGCATGCCCACCAGGTTGGGTGGCAGGATGTCCAGCACGCTGGAGAGCTGGCGCGAGGTGATGCCGGGGTTGTGCGCCACCAGCAGCAGTATGGACAGGTCCACGATGCGCAGATCATGGCTGGCGATGTGCTCGCGGATGATGTCCACGATGAAGAGCGAAGCCCGCCGGGCGTTGTAGCCCACCAGACCCTCCAGCGAGCTGGTGTCTATGCTGTGGACGGCCTGTGGGGGAGTGCGCGGGCTGGTTGCGGTCATGGCACTATTTTGCCACCCGCTCCGAGCATGCCCGGAGCGGGTGCGGTCCTTATTTGCAGCTGAAGCTGGCGGCGCTTTCTATGTCTCCGGTGCCGTTGTAGGTGGCAACTTTGGGATAGACGCACAGCGGCCGGCTGCGGCTGGCGGACCAACCGCTGGGCACGTCGGCATTGACTGCGACGGCATTGCCGGCGCCGCGCGCATTGGCGACCACGCTGTCGGGCGCCTGGCCCTTTTCCACCCAGTTGACCAGCGGGGTCAGCATGTCGAACTGGTCGGTGGACGGTCCGCCTGAGCAGTGGTTCATGCCGGGCACGCGGTAGAAGCGTGCGAAGCTGGCAGCGTTACCGCCGTTGGCGGCGCGCAGCGATTCATACCAGGTGGTGGTGTCGTCGCTGGAGAAGATGGGGTCGCTGGTGCCATGGTAGACCATCATCTTGGCGCCGCGGTCGCGCAGCTTGGACAGATTGCTGGGGTTCACCGGCTGCATAAACGAGAGTGCGCTCTCGGTATAGGTGGCATTGGTTGCGCCCACACGGGACAGCATCGTGTCCACATTGCCGGTGAGCGCGAATACGGGGCCATTGAAGGTGGCCGCGTCTTCCGGCGGTGTGGGCCAGATCAAGCCTGCGCCGCCAGAGTCCAGTACCAGCGGCGAGGTGAACTTCCAGAAGGCAAAGTTGCTAGTGGCCAGGCCTGCATCGAAGGGCCAGGTGGAATAGATGCGTGCGCCGCTGCTGGTGGTGGCGCCCGAAAACAGTTTGGACACCACGGTCTTTTGTGCGGCCGACAGGCAGGTGCCGTCGCGGCTGCCGCTGCAGGTGGGCACATCGGTGTTCAGACTGAAGGCGGCCTGGCAGGCTGTGGTGTTTTGCACCAGACCGTCAGTCACACCATCCAGGGCATCGCATTTCGCTAGCACAGCGTTGGAGACCACGGCCCGCTCCGCAGTGGTGAAGGCGGTGGATAGGTCAGAGCTGCTGGTCGCCACCGTGGCATAGGCTTGTGCGCCGGCGATGTTGGCGATGGCCGCCAGCGGCAGGCGGAAGCCGGGGTCGCCAACCAGGTAGCCGTCGTATTCCTCGGGTTCGCGCGTGGCGGCCACCATGGTGTGGCGCCCGCCGTTGGAGCAGCCGCCGAAGTAGGAGCGGTCCGGCCCCTTGCCGTAGGCGGTCTTGATGGCGCTCTTGGCCATGGGCGTGAGCGTGGCGGCGGCCTGGTAACCATAGTCCAGCCGGGCCTGCGGGTCGATACCGAAATTCGCTCCAAGGGCGGCGGCATGGCCGGCGTCGGAGCTGATCACCGCGAAGCCCATGTTCAAGGCGTTGTTCGGGCCGCCACTGTTCTCGCCGTCGACATTCCCGATGGCCGTCAGCACATTGCCGTCGATGCCGCCATTGGCTTGGTAGAAGAAGCGGCCGTTCCAGGCGTTGGGCAGGCGCATCTCGAAGCCGATGGCGTAGCTGTTGCCGTCCACGGCGCTGACGCGCTGGTTCATTGTGCCGGTGATCTGGCAGTGCGCGGGCACGGGCGTGCCGGCCACCGTCAGTGTGCCGGCGGCGATGGCGTTGGCGGCGGTGATGGTGGTGTTGGCAAAACTGATCTTGCTGGCCAGGTCGGTGCAGGACAGCAGCGAGGCCGGCGTGGCGGCGGAGAGCTGCGGCAAGCCGCCGTCCGAGCCGCCGCAGGCCCCTAGCAGCGCGGCGGGCAGGGCCGACATCGCCAGTAAACGGATGTGCATTCGTGTTCTCATGGCTTCGTCTCCAGGGTTGAGGTACACAGGCGCCCGCAGCATGCCCTCAACCATGGTGTTGCGTGCTGCAGGTTTGGGTAAGTTTGCTATCTAAGTGATAGCTGCTAGCGCAGGTTTCGTGTGCGCTGGATGCTTGTTTTCCTAAATTTCTGCGGCAGGCGCTGGCACCTTGGCAAGATGCTCAGCGCTGCAGGGCAGGGATGTTAGAAAGCGTGCCGAACGCCAAAGCTGACACCGTTTTGCGAGCCACCTGCAGCGGGTGCGCTGCCCGTAGCACCACCGCTGACCGACACCGCAGCCAGCGTGTCGTTGCTGATATGCCCCACCTGGGTATAGACCGCCGTGCGCTTGGACAAGGCGTACACCAGCCGGGCGGACAACAGGGTGGAGTTGCCGTTGTCAAAGTTCTTGTAGCGCAGGCTGGCCCACTGGCCGTCCAGCGTCAGTGCGGGGGTCAGAGGGTAAGACGCGCCGATGTACCACAGGTCGCTCTTGGGCTTGGTGGTGCTGCCTTCGTTGTTGCGGCGAATCACCCCACCGCCGATCTTGGCGCCCATGACTTTGACGTAAGCGGCTGCCAGTGTGCGGCTGTCGCTGGTGCTGCTGCTGTTTAGGCTGCCAAACACCACGTCCGTGCTGCTGGCCGGAGTGCGGCCGTTCAGGGTGTCGTAGGTCAGCGTGGCGCCCCAGTCGGCGGTGTCGTACTTGGCGGTGGCTGACCATTGGCGGCAGGCCTGGGCGTCGGTGCCGCTTTCACCGGCGCAGTTGGTGCCGGCCGGGCTGGGGCCGGCGTTCACGGTGTCGCGGCCCAGGCTGTACTCAGCGCCCAGGGTCAGGCCGCTGAAGGTGCCGCGGTAGGCGATGGAGTTGTCGGCGCGGGAGTTGGGGATGTAGCTGTCCAGCGAACCCAGTGCGTACAGCGCAGGTCCGATCACGTCGGAGTCCTGGATGGACCAGAACAGGGTGGAGTATTGGCGGCCCAACGTCACGCTACCCCAAGACCCGGCCAGCCCCACGTTGGCCTGGCGGCCAAACAAGCGACCGCCCTGGCCGGATGCGCCGGTATCGGGGGCAAAGCCCATTTCCAGTGTGAACTGGGCCTTCAGACCATCCCCCAGGTCTTCGGTGCCGCGAAAGCCCAAACGGGAGGGCAGCGAACTGGTGTTGCTGGGCATGCGGGTGATGCCGCCCACGGCGTTGACGTTGCTGACATGTTCCACGCCCACATCGATCAGGCCGTAAAGGTTGACGCTTTGCGCGTGGACGGAGCCGGCTGCTGCCAGCGCGGCGAGGGTGATGATGTGCGATGTCTTTTTCATGGTTTGTCTCCTTGAGGTGGGGGGTGAGGGGGACGCGGTGTACTTGCTATATTTTTAATAGCTTCTTGCGCAGTATCTATCTGCGATGGAAGCCTTTTTTATGGTGGTGGTTTGCGGGCGGCGCCCAGGTAGGTGTCAATCACCCTTGGGTCTCGGGCCAGGTCGGCGGCGCGGCCTTGCAGGCTGACGTCGCCCATCTCCAGCACGTAGCCGTGGTCGGCAGCTTCCAGGGCGGCGCGGGCGTTTTGCTCGACCAGCAGAATCGTCACGCCGGTCTGGCGCAGGGTGTGGATGATCTTGAAGATCTCGCGCACCACCAGCGGTGCCAGGCCCAGGCTGGGCTCGTCCAGCATCAGTAGGGTGGGGCGCGACATCATGGCGCGGCCCACGGCCAGCATCTGGCGTTCACCACCAGACAAGGTGCCGGCCAGCTGCAGGCGCCGGTCCTTCAGGCGCGGAAACAGGGCGTAGACCACATCCAACTGGTCGCGCCAGGCCTTGTTGCGCAGGCGCAGCTGGCGGAAGGCCCCCAGCACCAGGTTGTCTTCCACGGGCATGCTGCTGAACAGCTCGCGCTTTTCCGGCACCAGGGCCATGCCCAGCATGACGCGGTCTTCCAGCGACAGCTTGTGCAGTGGCTGGCCCTGGAATTCCATTGCACCCTGGGACGGCAGGATGCCCATCACCGCATTCAGCAGCGTGGATTTGCCAGCGCCGTTGGGGCCGATGACGGTGATGACGCTGCCGGCGGCCGCCTGCAGCGACACGCCGTGCAGTACTTCGGCCTTGCCGTAGCCGGCGCGCAGGCCGGAGATGGAGAGCAGGGGTTGGCTCATGCGGAGACCTCCTCGGGTTGCGGTGCGGGGGCTGCGGTGTCTTCGTCGGTGCCCAGGTAGGCGGCACGCACGGCGGGGCTGGCCTGCACCTGGGCGGGTGTGCCTTCCATCAGGTGGGTGCCGAACTCCATCACCACGATGTGGTCGCAGACGTCCATCACCAGGTCCATGTCGTGCTCGACCAGCAAAATGGCCATGCCCTCGGCTCGCAGCTGGCGTAGTACCGCGCCCAGGGCCAGCTTTTCCTTGTGGCGCAGGCCGGCGGCGGGCTCGTCCAGCAGCAGCAGGGCCGGGTCGCTGCACAGTGCGCGGGCGATTTCCAGCAGGCGCTGCGGGCCCATGGCCAGGTTGCCGGCCAGCTCGTGCAGTTGGCTGCCCATGCCCACGCGCTGCAGCTGGTGTGCGGCCTCGCGCAACAGGCGTTGCTCTTCGTGGCGGTCCAGGCGCAGCATGGCCGACAGCGCACCCTTGCTTCCACGCAGGTGGGCGCCCAGGGCCACGTTTTCCAGCACCGTCATTTCCGGGATCATCTTCACGTGCTGGAAGGTGCGCGAGATGCCGCGCTGGGCGATTTCGCGCGAGGGCAGGCCGCTGACCACCTGGCCGCGGAAGCGCACTTCGCCGGATGTGAGGCCCAGCACGCCGGTGATCAGATTGAAGGTGGTGGATTTGCCCGCGCCGTTGGGGCCGATCAGCCCGCTGATCTGCCCGGCCCGGATGCTGAAGCTGATGTCGTTCACCGCCGTCAGGCCGCCAAATTGTTTGCGGATGGCGCGCACGTCCAGCACCATGCTGCCGGCTTCGGGCTTGTTACGTTCGGGCAGTGCGGTGGCCTGGGTCCAGTCCTCGGCCCGGGGTGGGTTGGGCAGCCAGCGCGCCACCAGCGACCACAGGCCGTCGGGCAGGTACTTCAGCACCAGCACTAGCACGATGCCAAACACAATGGTTTCAAAGTTGCCACTGGCGCCGATCAGCTTGGGCAGCAGCACCTGCAGCTGGTCTTCCAGCAGCTTGGTCAGCAGGGCCCCGGTGAGTGCGCCCCAGATCTGGCCTACGCCGCCCAGCACGGCCATGAACAGGTATTCAATGCCCATCTTCAGGCCGAAGGGCGAGGGGTTCACCGTGCGCTGGAAGTGCGCGAACAGCCAGCCTGATACGCTGGCAAACAGCGCGGCAATGGTGAAGATGCCGATCTTGAAGCGCAGGGTATTGATGCCCATGGCCTCGGCCATCAGCGCGCCAGTGCGCAGCGAGCGTATGGCCCGGCCGGTGCGCGAGTCCAGCAGGTTGATAAGTGCAAAAGCGCCCAGCAAGACCAGCACCCAGGTCAGCACAAAGAAGGGTTTGCCGCCGCCCAGGTCCCAGCCGAACAGGGTGATGCCGGGTACGCCCAGCAGGCCGTCGTACTTGCCCAGCGCGTCCAGGTTGCCCATCAGGTAGTAGAGCGACAGGCCCCAGGCAATGGTGGCCAGCGGCAGGTAGTGGCCCGACATGCGCAGCGTCAGCACACCCAACAGCATGGCGCTGGTGCCGGTGATGGCCAGGCCGATGAAGACGGTGAGCCAGGGCGACAGGCCGTATTGGGTGCACAGGTAGGCGCTGGTGTAGGCGCCCACGCCCACAAATGCCGCCTGGCCAAAGGAGGTCAGGCCGCCAATGCCGGTCAGCAGCACCAGGCCCAGCACCACCAGGCTGTACAGCCCGATGTAGTTCAGCTGGGTGACCCAGAAGTCGGGCAGGGGCAGGCAGGCGAGCAGGCCCACGGCGGCCAGCAGAAGCAGGCGCAGCACGGTGTTGTTCAAAGGGGTTTTCATCGTATGCAGCCTGCGTATCAGTGGTCGTGGTCGGCGTGGCCGCTGGCGAGCGAGCGCCACAGCAGTACCGGCAGGATGAGGGTGAACACGATCACCTCCTTGAAGGCGCTGGCCCAGAACGAGGAAAAAGCCTCGACGATGCCCACAAACAGCGCGCCAATCGCCGCCGCCGGGTAGCTGGCCAGCCCGCCGATCACCGCGGCCACAAAGCCCTTGAGGCCGATCAGAAAACCGGAGTCATAAAAGATGGTGGTGGTGGGGCCAATCAGCAAGCCGGACAGCGCTCCTATCAGCGCGGCCATGGCCAGTGTCAGGCTGCCTGCCGTGTGCGTGGAGATACCCACCAGGCGCGCGCCCAGCCGGTTGATGGCGGTGGCGCGCAGGGCCTTGCCATACAGCGTGCGCTCAAAAAACAGCCACAGCAGCACGATCAGCGCCAAGGACGCCGTGCAGATGATGATGGCCTGGCCATTCAGGTTCATGGCACCCAGCTGGAAGCGCTGGTCCCAGAACGTGGGGTTGCGAAAGCCCTCGGCACCAAAGAACAGCAGGCCCAGGCCGGTCATGGCGAAGTGCACACCCACCGAGACGATCAGCAGCACCAGGGTACTGGCATCGGCCAGCGACTGGTAGACCACGCGGTACATCAGCGGGCCAAAGGCTGTCACGATGCAGACGCTCAGTGCGGCCTGTACCAGCAGCGGAAACTGGCGTGGCGCGGCCCAGGCGGTGATGGCGGCAATCGCTACCGGAATGGCCAGGGTGCGCAGCAGGGCCAGGACCGTTGCGCCGGGCTGGCGCAGGCGCTGCCAGGCGCTCCAGGCGTTCATCAGCGCGGCCACGCTGGCCAGAATCACCAGCAGCCAGACGGTGCCGGGGATGGCGCCGGTCTGCAATATGGCCAGGGTGAGTGCGCCATAGGCGACGAATTCACCCTGCGGGATGAAGATGACGCGCGTGACGGCGAACACCAGCACGATGGCCAGGCCGAGCAGGGCGTAGATCGCACCGTTGGTGATGCCGTCCAACAGCAGGACGCTGGCAATCGAAAAATCCATGGAAAGTCCTAGAGAAATAGAGTGCGACAGGCGTCAGCCTTACTCGACCTTCCAGTCGCCGTTGACCACCTTCACTATCACACCGGTTTCATTGGTGTAGCCCCAGTGGTCGTCCTTGGTCCAGTTCATTACGCCTTGCGACAGAGGCGTGCGGCCCATGGTTTCCAGCGCGTCGCGCAGCGCGGAGCGGAACTCCTTGGTGCCGGGCTTGGCCTTCTTCAGCGCCATGGGGATGATTTTTTCCAGGATGATCTCGGCATCAAAGGAGTGCGCGGCAAACTGGTTGCGGCTGCCCGGGCCGTAGCTCTTCTCGTACTTCTGCACGTAGTCCAGGGCCAGCTTTTTGGAGGGATTGCTGTCGGGCAGCTGCTCGGGTGCGATGACCGGGCCGGAGACCACGTAGGCGCCGTCGATGTCCTTGCCGCCCACGCGCATCAGGTCGCGGGTGGCGGCTGCGTGGGTTTGGTAGATCTTGCCCTTGTAGCCGCGCTCGACCACGGCCTTTTGCGGCATGGCCGCACCGCTGCCGGAAGCGGCGATCAGGATCGCATCGGGTTGGGTGGACACCAGCTTCAGGGCCTGTGCGGTGGCGCCGGTGTCGGTGCGTGCAAAGCGCTCGGAGGCAATCACCTTGATGCCGGCTTTCTCGGCCACCGCAGTGAACTCCTTGAGCCAGCTCTCGCCGTAGGAGTCGGTGTAGCCCAGGAAGCCTACGGTTTTTACGCCCTGCTTCTTCATGTGCTCGACCACGGCATAGGACATCACGGCCGTGGACTGCGGCAGGCGAAAGCTCCAGAAGTCCTTGCCGGGCTGCAGCGGGGTGGGGGAGGCCACCAGCTGCGGCGTTTCTGTCTCAAATGCCACGCCCGCGACCGCGATGCCCACCGGGGTGGCGGCCGAGCCGATCAGCAGGTCTACCTTGTCGTCCGACACCAGGCGGCGCGCGTTCTTCACACCGTTGGTGGGGTCGGTGGCGTCGTCGAGCACGATGACGTTCAGCTTCTCGCCGGCGATGGTTTGTGGCCACAGCTTCATTTCGTTGGCCATGGGAGTGCCCAGGCCCGAGGCGGGGCCAGTCAGAGGCAACACCACGCCAATGGTGACGTCGGCCAGCGCCAGGCCGGATGCCATGGATGCCGCCAATGCAATGGCTGTGAGGGTGGATTTGGGTGCGTGGTGCAAGGTTTGTCTCCAGGTGTGTGGGGGGGGTCCCAGCCACGGTGCAAGGCTGGGCACATCTTTATGGTTCTTTACTATAGTTATAAAAAATAACCATAACAAGGAGAAAAATGGGTTTGTGTTAGGGGCTTTCCCTGATTGTTGGTATGGGCGTGGCGCAGCGTATGGGCTCCAACTGCAGTCCCGCTACACGCCACAATCGGGCATGCCCAATGACATTTCATCCCTCACACAGGCTCTGCGCGACTTTGCTGCCGCGCGCAATTGGGAGCCATTCCATTCACCCAAAAACCTGGCTGCCGCCCTCAGCGTGGAGGCTGCCGAGCTGCTGGAGCATTTCCAGTGGCTGACCGAGGTGCAAAGCCGCGAGTTGGCTGGCGACAAGAAAGCCGAGGTGGCGGCCGAAGCGGCCGATGTGCTGCTGTACCTGCTGCAGCTGTGCGACAAGCTGGACATCGACCTGCTGGACGCCGCCCGGCGCAAGATGCTGGTCAACGCGGTGAAATACCCCGTGCCGGCTTCAAACTGAAGTCTGCTATTGAATGCATAGCTGCTCGCGCTTACTCAATTTGCGCTACGGCCTGATTCAATGCTTGTCTCGGGGCTCTGATAATGGTCACCGGGTGGGTACTTTTCTACAAGGATTGCGGCGTTGAAAACACTGGTGCTGGGTGGTTATGGGAATTTTGGCGCGCGTATCTGTCGGGCTTTGGCGGGTGACGCCGCGATGCAGCTGTGCATAGGCGGCCGTGACCTGCAGCGGGCCCAGGCTTTGGCGCAGACATTGGGCCATGGCGTGCAGGCGGTTGCCGTGGACCATTCGGCACCGGATTTTGCTCAGACCCTGCGTCGTATGGGGGTGGAGTTGCTGATCCATACCGCTGGGCCGTTTCAACAACAGGATTACGCCGTAGCCCAGGCTGCCGCTGAGGCGGGAGCGCATTACCTGGACCTGGCCGATGGCCGTCGTTTCGTGTGTGATTTTCCGGCTGCGTTGCAGGCCCGTTTTGTGGCTGCCGAGCGCGTGGCGGTGTCGGGCGCCAGCACGGTGCCGGCTTTGTCGTCTGCCGTCGTGGAGCACCTGTGCCAGGGTTGGCAGCGCATAGATACAGTGGATATATGTATTGCCCCGGCGCAAACGGCGCCCCGGGGCAAGGCCACCTTGGCCGGGGTGTTGAGTTACTGCGGGGCGCCCATTTCTGTCTGGATGGAGGGGCGGTGGACGTCTTTGCTCGGCTGGGCACAACCCGCACGGGTGCAGTTTGCCCGCTTGCGTCCCCGTCTGGGTGCCTTGTGTGACATTCCCGATCTGGAGCTGTTTCCCGCCCGCTACCGGGTGACGCAGCGCGTCATGTTCCGGGCAGCGCTGGAGCTGCGTTGGACCCAGCGGGTTTTCGCGCTGCTGTCGGCGCTGCGGGCACGTGGACTGCTGCCTGCGCCGGACCGCCTGGCGGGCGTGCTGAACCGGACTGCCAGATGGTTTGATTTTTTGGGAACCGCCCTGGGCGGCATGGTGGTGCGGGTGCAGGGCCTGGATGCTGCCGGTCAGCCCGCCCATCGGGTCTGGCATATTGCGGCCGACCATGACCATGGTCCGGAAATTCCCTGCATGGCTGCCATTTTGCTGGCCCGCCGATGGGCCCGAGGCGGGCTGCCAGCTGCGGGTGCATTGCCTTGCATGGGCTTGTTGGATCTGGCGGAGTTTTCGCCCGAGTTCGCGCGCTGGGGCATGGTGACCGATGTGCTGGAAGACACACCAGCCCGTATGCCATGACACTTTCCCGGAGTGATCTTGTCTTGCTGCGTTACAGCCTGGTGTTTGTCTGGCTCGCCACGGCGTTGGTGAGTGTGTGGGAGCTGCGGGGGCAAAGTCTGGGTTTGCTGGCCGTGGCGGGCATACACAACCCGCTTGTGGCCCAGGGGCTGGTCTGGGCCGGGGCGGGTGCGGACCTGGTACTGGCGGTGGCCATGTGCTGTAAGCCTGGTCGTGTCACGTACGGGGCGGCACTCCTACTTATGGCCGTCATGACCCTGGTGGCCACGGTGCTGGATGCATCGCTGTGGCTACATCCGCTAGGGCCTCTGACGAAGAACGTACCGATTGCGGCTGTGTTGTGGGTATTGGCGAAGGCGCGGATATGAGTTGGTATTTGACGATCAAGTGGCTGCACATCCTGTCCAGCGTGGTGCTGGTGGGTACCGGCTTTGGCTCGGCTTTCTATTTCTTTTGCGTCAACCGTACGCGCAACCTGGCGGCGCAGGCCGAGGTGGCGAAGCTGGTCGTGCGGGCCGACTGGTGGTTCACAACGCCCACGGTCGTGGTCCAGCCTGCCACCGGTTTGTGGATGGCCCACTTGGCTGGGTGGCCATTGACCACGCCCTGGCTTGCCTTGTCCTTGGCTTTGTTTGTGTTGGCGGGCCTGTGCTGGCTGCCCGTTGTGTGGCTGCAGATTCGGATAGCTAGCCTTGCGGACCAAGCCGTACGTGAAGGGAGCAGCCTGCCGGTGATCTACTGGCGTTACGCCCGCTGGTGGGAGGCCTTGGGCTACCCGGCATTTCTGGCGATGCTGGGTGTTTTTTATTTGATGGTGGCCAAGCCCGCATGGGAGTAGTAGGAACAACGCGGTGCCAGCAGCACGTCGAGACTTGCTATTGAAAAAATAGCTGCTAGCGCAGGTGTTAATTGCGCTAGAGCCTATTTTCTATAGAAATATGCAGCGGGGCCAGGCTGCACCGTAGGGCCGCTCAGGACAGGCGCAGTGGGGCCTTGCCTGCCAGGGCTTGCGGGGCGGTGTGGGCTGCCGACGTTGCCAGCTTGAAGGTATCCACTACCTGGGTCAGCTGGGTGGCCTGCGTTGTCAGGCTCTGGGCGGCTGCAGCGGACTGTTCTACCAGCGCAGCATTTTGCTGGGTCATCTGGTCGAGCTCGACTACCGCCGCGCTGACCAGGTCGATGCGCTCGGACTGTTCGGACGAGGTGGACGTGATTTCCCCGATGATGTGCGACACCCGCTGCACCGAACCGACGATTTCGGTCATGGTTTTGCCGGCGTTATCGACCAGACGCGAGCCTGCGTCCACGCGGTCCACGCTGGCCGCGATCAGGCCCTTGATCTCCTTGGCGGCGTCGGCGCTGCGTCCGGCCAGGTTGCGCACCTCGCTGGCCACCACGGCAAAGCCGCGGCCTTGCTCGCCTGCGCGGGCGGCTTCCACGGCAGCGTTCAGGGCCAGGATGTTGGTCTGGAAGGCGATGCCGTCAATCACGCCGATGATGTCGGCAATCTTTTTGGAGCTGCTGTTGATCTCGTCCATGGTGCTGACGACCTGGGCCACGACCTGCCCACCGCGTGCCGCGACTTCGGCGGCCGATGTCGCCAACTGGTTGGCCTGGCGGGCGGAGTCGGCGGACTGCCGCACGATGCCGGTCAGCTCCTCCATGGAGGCGGCGGTCTGCTGCAGATTGCTGGCAGTGTGCTCGGTGCGCTGGCTCAGGTCCTGGTTGCCGTGGGCGATTTCCACCGCCGCGGTACTGATGTTCTGCGTGGTGTCGCGCAGATGGGCCACGGTGCTGGCCCAGCGGCTGCGCATGCTCTCCAGGCGGCGTAGCAGCTGGCCGGTTTCGTCCCGGCTGCTGGATTCGATAGCGTGCGACAGGTCGCCCTCGGCCATGCGGTCGGCCTCTTCCACGGCGTGGCGCAGCGGCAGCTTGACGGAGCGGGTGATGAACCAGGCGGCGCCGATGCCAAAGCTGATGGCCAGGCAGGCCACTATCAGCAGCACCTGGATGCCGCTTGTGGCCTGCTGCACCACGTCCGCCTGGTTGTCAGAGATTTGCTGCGCGGCGTTCTGCTGGAGTGCGTCTATGGTGCGCAGCCAGGTGTCCTGCGATGCGCTCCAGGCCTCCAGATTGGTACGCAGCTCCAGGCGGATGAGTACCGCAATGTCTTGCACGGCGCTGGCCGAGCCGGCTTTCTCAATCGCCGACAGGAAGATGGTGGATGCATCCTTGCGCGCCGCCTCCAGGCTGGTGAGCTGCTTCTTCTCTTCGTCGGTATCGGCCCGCTGGGCCAATTGCTTGGACTGCTTGTCATAGCTGTCGTAGGCGCCGGCCAGGCGTTTGTATTCTTTTTCCAGGTCTTCTGGTGTGGTCAGGATCGCCAGATTGCGCATGGACATGGCGGTCTGGTTAACCTGTTGCCTCATCTGGTCCACCAGCGCCACTTTGGGGCTGAGCACTTCGCTGATGGTGGCTACGCGGTGTCGCGTGTTCTGCATGCTGACCAGCGAGACAGCGGTAATGATGGCCAGCAAGCCCACCATGACGCCAAAGCCGATGGACAGTCTGCGGGAAATGGTGGCGTTGCCGATGAAGGGTAGTTGCATAGTCGTTTCAAAAGGAGATGTAAGCCGGTGTTTGCCCGGCTTGCAAGGCGAGGTGGCACTGCCCGGCACAAAAAAAAGGGGCTGCGCTGCAGCCCCAAGAATCTAGAACACCGGGTGGCCGGTAATGATCGACGGCAGCCAGGTAGAGAACGATGGCACATAGGTCACCAGGTTGATGGCTATCCATATCGCCAGGTAGTAGGGCCAGGCGGTTTTGGTTGCCTCACCAATCGATATATTGCCTATGGCACACCCCACGAATTGAACCGTACCCACCGGCGGATGCACCAGGCCGAGCGCGCAATTCAGCAGCAGCATCATGCCGAACTGCACCGGGCCCACACCCATCTGGATTGCCAGCGGCAGGAACAGCGGCGTGGTGATCAGGATGTGCGCCGCCATGTCCAGGAAGATGCCCAGAAAGATCTGGATGATGTTGATGTACAGCAGCATCAGCCAGGGCGTGGTGGTGGCGTGCAGCAGGGCCGCCTCGATCGCATCTGGAATTTCCAGGTAGGCCATTTGCCAGCGCAACATGTTGGACACACCGATCAGCAGCAGGATCACGCCCGTGGTTTTGGAAGCCTTCTTCAGCGACTTGATCAGTTTTTCCTTGCTCATGGTGCGGTAGATCGCCGACGTCAGCAGCAGCGAATAGGCCACGGCAATCGCCGCTGCCTCGGTGGCGGTGGTGACGCCGCCCATCACGCAGCCCAGAATCACCACGATCACCATCAGGCCGGGGATGGCCGCGATGAAGGTCGTCAAAACTGCGTACCAGCCGGGGAATTTCTCCAGCATGGACGAGCCGTCAGCCCGCTTGGGGAAGCCGTTCTTGTTGGCCTGCCAGTAGGCGGCGATCAGCATGCAGACCATGATCCAGAACACCGGGATCAGCCCGGCAAACATCAGGTCGCCAATGGACACGCCGCGGATGGGGTGGCCGTCGATCATGCCGCTGGCAGCCTGGGCCGCAAACGCGTAGATGATC
This sequence comes from Rhodoferax sp. GW821-FHT07F03, assembly GCF_059418745.1. Classification (NCBI taxonomy): domain Bacteria; kingdom Pseudomonadati; phylum Pseudomonadota; class Betaproteobacteria; order Burkholderiales; family Comamonadaceae; genus Rhodoferax; species Rhodoferax sp. GW821-FHT07F03. Next base: position 13,748 of record NZ_JBWKQM010000024.1, on the reverse strand, counting down.
ATGTTGTGCGAGGTGGGCATCAGCGCACCGGTCAGCGATGCGTGGGTGGTCACGTTCACCGCGTAGTCGGCGCTATAGCCTTCACGCTTCATGATTGGGATCATCACGCCGCCCATGGCCGAGGTGTCGGCGATGGGAGAGCCCGAGACACCGCCAAACAGCGTGCTGGCCATCACGTTGGCCAGGCCCAGCCCGCCCTTCATGTGGCCGACCAGGCTGCGTGCGAAGTTCAGGATCTTGTCGGCAATGCCGCCGTGCAGCATCAGCTCGCCAGAGAAGATGAAGAACGGAATCGCCAGGAACGAGAACACGTTCATGCCAGAGACCATCATCTGCATGGCGGTGGCCAGGGGCAGGCCCTCTACCGCAAAGGTGGCCAGGCAGCTTAGACCGATCGCAAAAGCGACGGGCACGCCCAGCACGAGGAAGAGCACGAAGCTCAGGGAGAGTACAGCGAGTTCCATATTCAGACGGTGGTTTTCTTCAGGAACAGCGCCAGCAGGTGCTTGACTGAAAACAGGACGATGAGGACACCCGCAATCACCGGGGGCAAATAGCGGAAGGCTTCGGAAATGCCCAACGTGGGAATGGTGTCGTGCCGGGTGGATGTAGCCATGTGTTCGCAACCCCACAGCAGTACTAAGGCAAATGTGATGGTCAGCAGTTCGACCAGCACGTGGCATACGAACTGCCCCTTGGCGGGTAGCAACTTGACGGCAGAGTCCAGGCCGATGTGGCCGACATCATGCACGCCCGCAGCGGCGCCGAACATGGCGACGGAGATGACCAGCAGCAGGGCGACCTGTTCCACATACGGAGGCGCGTCGTTGAATGCGTAGCGCATCACGACGCCGTAGATGACCACCAGGCCCAGTGCGGCCAGGCAGACACTGGCCAGGCGCAGCACCCAGTTGGACAGGTGCGCGTTGATTGAGTTGAATAATTCCATGGTGCGGCTTTGGCACGGCTTTGCCGCCGCGCCCAGGAGCACGGCGGCAGAAGCGATTTACTTGACGTTGACGATCTCTTGCACCAGAGCCTTCAGCTCAGGCGTGCCGGCGAACTTGTCCCAGATGGGCTTTTCCACGTCCACAAAGCTCTTCTTGTCGATCTCGGTGGCGGGCACGATCTTGGCGCCACTCTTCAGCACGGCTGCACGGGCTTCTTTTTCCTTGGCGTCCCACAGGCCTACGTAGTAAGGAACGGAGGCCTTGGCGGCTTTGCGCAGTGCGGCTTGTTCGGCGGGAGTCAAGGTGTCCCAGATCTTCTTGGAGAACACCACGATTTCGGGCGTCATGACGTGCATGGTTTCAGAGAAAATCGGCGCCGATTCGAAATGCTTGGTCTCTTCGTACGAAGGCAGGTTGTTTTCCGCTGCGTCCACCAGGCCGGTTTTCAGGCCGGTGTAGACCTCGGCAAAAGGCATGGGGGTGGGGGAGGCACCCATGGCGTTCACCATGGCCACCATCAGGTCCGAGGGTTGCACGCGGATCTTGATACCCTTCATGTCGGCCACGCTCTTGATGGGCTTCTTGGCGTAGATGGAGCGCTGGCCGCTTTCATACATGGCCAGGCCGATAAAGCCGGCTTTTTCAAACGAGGCCAGGATTTTGTCGCCCTGGGCGCCGTAGATGGCCTTGCGGAAATGCTCCACGTCACGGAACAGGAAGGGCAGGGATGGCACCATGGATTCGGGCACGATGCCGTTGAAGGTGGTCAGGCTAACGCGCACCATGTCGATGGCGCCGATCTTGACCTGTTCCACGGTGTCTTTCTCGGAGCCCAGCGCGCTGTCGCTGAATACCTTGATGTTGTCCTTGCCGCCGGTGTCCTTGCTCAGCTCTTCGCCCATGAACTTCACCGCCATATTGGTGGGGAATTCCTTGGCGTGCACATCGGCCGAGCGGAAGTTGCGGGCCGAAGCCTGGCCGCTGACGACGCAGAAAGCGGCTGCGGCGATCAGGCTGAGAATTTTGCGATGGTTTGTCTTCATGGATTTTCCTGGTTGAGGCTTTGGGATGGCTTATTGATCAGTCATCCTACAACTCAAACTATAAAAGTAACAAAGGGTAAACCCGGATTGTGCCTTATCTTAGTCCTTGGGGGCGTCCAGCGGCTGGCTTTTGCGCAACCTTTCACGGCTATTCGACAAGTGGGTGCGCATGGCCGCGCGGGCGGAGTCGCTGTCCTGATCGCGTATGGCGTGGTAGATGCTCTCGTGCTCGCCATGGACCTTTTGCAGGTAGGCCAGGCGGCCCTCGGGCACGTTTTGCAGTGTATTGATACGGGTGCGCGGGATGATCATGGTGCCCAGGTAGGTCATCAGATCGGCAAAATGCTGGTTGCCTGTGGCGCGGGCCACCTCCATATGGAACTGGAAGTCGGCCGGCACGGCGTCCGAGTCCTGCGGAATGGCGTTCTTGAAGTTCTGCAGCGCGGTTTCCAGCTGGGTCAGATTGGTTTGCGTGCGGCGCTGGGCTGCCAGGCCGGCGGCCTCGGTTTCCAGGCTGATGCGCAGCTCCAGCAGGGCGATCACGTCGGCCACGGTGGCAAAGTCTTCGGGCGCAATCTTGAAGTTGCGGGTGTCGGGCGGCTCGATCACGAAGGTGCCTATGCCGTGCCGTGTTTCCACCAGGCCCGAGGCTTGCAGCTTGGACAGGGCCTCGCGCACCACGGTGCGGCTGACATCAAAGCGGGCCATCAACTCCACCTCCGTGGGCAGCTTTTCGCCTGGTGGCAGCTGGCCTTGGCGGATGGTGGCGGCCAGCGTGTCTACGATTTCAGTGACCAGGCCCCGTGGACGTCGGGCGCGGGGAATGGAGGCTGCCGGTGTTTCGCTGTTGTTGTAAGTGCCGGTGTGGGTGGCGGAGGCCATAAAAAATCCTTGACACGGAGAGAGTAGGTTATGAGAATCTATGTTGTCAGACAACGTACGACTGATGTGTGGAGCTGCTGGCCCACTGTATAGCAAAGCCTTTGGCAAAGTCCAGCAATAGACGCCAAAGAACACCAAACTGGTGTTTACACGGAGATCGGGACAAACATGGTCATCAAAGTGCACGAAAAAATCCTGCTTACAGGCGCCGCTGGCGGCCTGGGCAAGGTACTGCGCGAAAGCCTGAAACAAAACTGCACCACTCTGCGTCTATCCGACGTGGTGGACTTCGGCCCCGCGGCCGCGGGCGAGGAAATCATGCTCGCCGACCTGGCCGACGCCGCCGCGGTAGACGCCATGGTGCAGGGCGTGGAAGCGATTGTGCACATGGGTGGCAAGTCGCTGGACGGCCCGTTCGGCCCCATCATGCAGGCCAACATCCTGGGCGCCTACAACCTGTACGAGGCGGCCCGCAAATTCGGCGTGAAGCGGGTGGTGTTCGCCAGCTCCAACCACGTCACCGGCTTTTACCGCCAGGACGAAACCATTACCGCCGATGCACCCGCCCGACCGGACGGCAACTACGGCCTGAGCAAAGCCTTTGGTGAAGACCTGGCGCGCTACTACTTTGACCGCTACGGCATCGAGACCGCTTGCGTGCGCATAGGCTCGTCGTTTGCCGAACCCAAGGACCGCCGCATGCTGGCGACCTGGCTGAGCTTCAACGACCTGCACCGCCTAGTCACCGCCTGCCTTACCACGCCAGCGCTGGGCTTCACCATCATCTTCGGTATGTCCAACAACCCGGTCACCTGGTGGGACAACTCCCGCGCCCGCCATGTCGGCTATGTGCCGCAGGACAGCTCGGAGGTGTTCCGCGAGGCCGTATATGCGCGGACCCCGCCGCCGGATTTCAACGACCCTGCAGCCTTGCACCAGGGCGGCGCCTTTGTGCGCATGGGCCCGTACGAAAAATGAGTACGGCACACGCCATTGCCAGCACCCGCGACCGCGTGGGCGAATGCCCGGTGTGGTCGGTGGCCGAGCAGGCCCTGTACTGGGTGGACATCGAAGGCCGCCAGATCCGCCGCTGGACTGCCGCCACCGAGCAGGTCCAGAGCTGGACCCTGCCCGAACGCGTGGGCTGCATCGCCCTGGCCGCCGCCGGTGGCGTGGTGGCCGCGATGGAAACCGGCATTTACGCCGTGCAGCTGGATAAGGCAGAGCCCAGCCTGCGCTGCCTGGCCAGCATCAGCCACCCCGCACCCGGCATGCGCTTCAACGACGGACGCTGCGATACGCAGGGCCGCTTCTGGGTCAGCACCATGGTGATGGACATGGGCCTGGCTTCGCCGCTGGGTGCCATCTACTGCCTGGACGGCAAGGGCTTGAGCACTGCGCGGATGGACGGCTTCATCACCCCCAACGGCATGGCTTTCAGCGCGGATGGGCGCACCGGCTATGTGTCTGACTCGCACCCCAGCGTGCAGAAGATCTGGCGCTTTGCGCTGGACGCAGACGGCATGCCCGGCCCGCGCGAGTTGTTTGTCGACATGCAGCCCCTGCCGGGTCGCCCCGACGGCGCTGCGCTGGACGTAGAAGGCCATTACTGGATCTGCGCCAACGACGCCGGCCTGGTGCACCGCTTCGACCCGCAGGGCCGTTTGGTGGCATCGCTGGAGGTGCCGGTGGCCAAGCCCTCGATGTGCGCCTTTGGCGGGCCAGACCTGGATGTGCTGTATGTGGCCTCCATCCAGCCCGGCAATGTAGACCCCGCGAATCCAGGTTTGAACGGCGCCGTGTTCGCGCTCAAACCCGGTGTGCGCGGCCTGCCAGAGCCGCTTTTTGTATAGCAAAAACTGCTGGATAAAACATGCCTCCGCCGCAGATGAATCCAGCGCCAGGCGCTATCTAAAAAATAGCAATTTTTTTGTAAACCCTTTTTCCACTGAGACATAACCATGACACCCCAAGACCTCAAAACCATCATGGGCTCCGGCCTGCTGTCCTTCCCCATCACCGACTTCGACGAGCAGGGCGAATTCCGCCCCAAGACCTATATCGAGCGTCTGGAATGGTTGGCACCCTACGGCGCCAGTGCGCTGTTCGCAGCGGGTGGCACGGGTGAATACTTCTCGTTGGCCGGGGCCGAGTACAGCCAGGTTATCAAGACTGCGGTGGACACCTGTCGTGGCAAGGTGCCGATCATTGCCGGCGCCGGTGGCCCAACCCGCATGGCTATCGCCCACGCACAGGAAGCCGAGCGCCTGGGTGCCCACGGCATTCTGCTGCTGCCGCACTACCTGACCGAAGCCGGCCAGGAAGGCCTGATCGAGCATGTGGCGCAGGTCTGCAACAGCGTGAAGTTCGGCGTCATCGTCTACAACCGCGACCGCACCAAGCTGACCCCCGCATCGCTGCGCATCCTGGCTGACCGCTGCCCGAACCTGATTGGCTTCAAGGACGGCGTGGGCAACATCGAAACCATGTCCTCCATCTTCATGGCCATGGGCGACCGTTTTGCCTACCTGGGTGGCTTGCCGACCGCTGAGGTTTATGCAGCGGCCTACAAGGCGCTGGGCACGCCGGTGTACTCGTCGGCCGTGTTCAACTTCATCCCCAAGACCGCGATGGAGTTCTACCACGCGGTGGCCGCTGACGACATGGCTACCCAGCACCGCCTGTTGAAGGAGTTCTTCATGCCTTACCTGGGCATTCGCAACCGTGTCGAAGGTTACGGCGTAAGCATCATCAAGGCCGGCGCCAAGATCGTCGGCCACGACGGTGGCCCCGTGCGCGCTCCATTGAGCGACTTGAAGCCTTCCGAGGTGGAAGAGCTGGCCGCGTTGATCAAAAAGCTGGGCCCACAGTAAACCACCATGACCCAAAAACACGACAACTACATTAATGGCGCCTGGGTCGCAGGTGCGACCTATGCCGCCAACGTCAACCCGTCCAACCTGGGCGATGTGATTGGCGAATACACCCAGGCGGATGCGGCCCAGCTGGACGCAGCCGTGCAGGCGGCCCAGGCCGCTTTCCCCGCCTGGTCCACCGGCAACATCCAGGCCCGTGCCGATGCGCTGGACAAGATCGGCACCGAAATCCTGGCCCGCCGCGAAGAGCTGGGCACGCTGCTGGCCCGTGAAGAAGGCAAGACCAAGGGAGAAGGCATTGGCGAAGCCACCCGCGCCGGCAATATCTTCAAGTTCTTCGCCGGAGAATGCCTGCGTTTGACTGGTGAAACTGTGCCTTCGGTGCGCAGCGGCGTGGGCGTGGAAATCACCCGCGAACCGCTGGGCGTGATCGGCCTGATCACCCCCTGGAACTTCCCCATCGCCATTCCCGCCTGGAAGATTGCCCCGGCCCTGGCCTACGGTAACTGCGTGGTCTTGAAGCCTGCCGATCTGGTGCCGGGTTGCGCCTGGGCCCTGGCCGAGATCATCAGCCGCAGCGGCATTCCTGCCGGCGTGTTCAACCTGGTGATGGGCCGTGGCTCCGTCATTGGCGACCCGCTGGTGAACCACCCCGGTGTGTCGGCCATCAGCTTCACCGGCTCGCAAGGCGTGGGCGCCCGCATCGCCCAGCAGTGCGCGCTGAACCTGAAGAAGGTGCAGTTGGAAATGGGCGGCAAGAACCCGCAGGTCATTCTGGACGACGCCGACCTGGCCCAGGCCGTGGAGCTGAGCGTGCAAAGCGCGTTCTTCAGCACCGGCCAGCGCTGCACGGCCTCCAGCCGTCTGATCGTGACCGAAGGTATTTATCCGCAGTTTGTGGCCGCCATGCAGGCCCGTATGGCCAAGCTGAAGATCGGCGACGCCCTGGCTGCCGGTATCGACATTGGTCCGGTGTCTTCGCTGTCGCAGCTGCAGCAAGACCTGGACTATGTGTCCATCGGCCAGGCAGAAGGTGCGCGGCTGCTGGCCGGTGGTGAACGTCTGCAGCGCGATACCGAAGGCTTTTTCATGGCCCCGGCGCTGCTGACCGACACCACGGCGGCGATGCGCATCAACCGCGAAGAAGTGTTCGGCCCGGTGGCTAGCATCATCCGCGTCAAGGGCTATGAAGAGGCATTGGCCGAGGCGAACAACACGCCATTCGGCCTGGCCGCTGGCATCGCCACCACCAGCCTGAAATACGCCACGCACTTCAAGCGCCACAGCCAGGCTGGCATGGTGATGGTGAATCTGCCAACCGCGGGTGTGGACTACCACGTGCCGTTTGGTGGCCGCAAGGGCTCCAGCTTTGGCTCACGCGAGCAGGGCCGTTATGCGCAGGAATTCTTCACCACGGTAAAGACCGCCTACACTTTCGCCTAAGATTTCGCCTGAGAAAAAGGGCGACAACAAGGGCGACACAATGCACAAGGTATTACTGTTTGGTGAATGCATGCTGGAACTGCAAGGCGAGGCCTTTGGCAGCATGCACCAGGGTTTTGGCGGCGACACGCTGAATACCGCCGTCTACCTTGCGCGTTGTGCGACGGGATTGCAGGTCTGCTATGCCACCGCGCTGGGGGATGATGGCCTGAGCGCCGGCATGCTGCAGCGCTGGCAGGCCGAGCGGCTGGATGTGTCGCTGGTGCAGCGCCTGCCGGGCCGCATGCCCGGGCTGTACCTGATCCAGGTGGATGCCCAGGGCGAGCGCAGCTTCAGCTACTGGCGCGACAGCAGTGCGGCCAAAGCGTATTTCGAGGCCGCCATCACGCCGCTGGAGGCTGAGGCGGACAGCCTGGATGCCTTCTACATCAGCGGCATCAGCCTGGCCATCCTGCCGCCGGCTGGGCGGGAGCGCCTGTTTGCACTGATGGGCCGCCTGCGCGCACGCGGCGCCACGGTGGTATTCGACAACAACTACCGGCCGCGCCTATGGGCCAGCCGTGAAGAAGCCCTGGCAAACTTTGACCGAGCCTACGCCCTGGCCAGCATCGCCCTGATCACTGCCGACGACGAGCAAGCCCTGCGCGGCTTGCCCACGCTGCAGGCGGCGGTAGACACTGCCCAGGCACTGCCTTGTGCCGAGGTAGTGGTCAAGCGAGGTCGCGATGCAACCCTGGCACGCAGCGCATCAGGCGTGCTGGAGGTGCCAACCGAGCGGGTCGACAAGGTGGTGGATACCACGGCTGCAGGGGATTCATTTGCCGCCGGCTACCTGGCCGTGCGCCTGCAAGGCGGCAACATGGCCGACGCGGCACGGCATGGCAACCGCCTCGCGGGCCGGGTCATACAGTACCGCGGCGCGCTGATTCCGCAGGACGTGATGACCGACCTGGTGCTATCCAAATAGTAGCTACTTGCACAGGTATTACCTGCGCTCGCGGCCTATTTCGCTTTTAAAGCGGTGACTTCGATTTCTATCTTCATGCGCGGGTCCAGCAGGCCCGCCGTAATCACCATGGCCGCCGGCTTGGCCCGGCCCAGGTAACGCCGCAGCACCGGCCAGCAGGGTTCAAAGTCTGCGGCCAGGGGCAGCACATAGTTCACCCGCACGACATCGTCCAGGCTGGCTCCGGCCTGTTCCAGCGCCGCCTGGATGTTTTTCAGGCACTGCTCGGCCTGCGCCACCACGTCGTCCGAGATGGTCATGCTGGCGTAGTCAAAGCCGGTGGTGCCGGAGACAAACACCCAGTCGCCGTGCACCACGGCACGGGAGTAACCGATCTGTTCTTCAAAAGGTGAGCCGGAGCTGATGTGTTTGCGTTGCATGGTGAGAGCGTTGGTTTAGGGAATCAGAATGTTAGACACGGCCTGGGCTATCGCCAGGCAGCTGGTCAAGCCCGGCGACTCGATGCCGAATAGGTTGACCAGGCCCGGTACGCCGTGTGTCTCCGGCCCCTGGATGATGAAGTCTTTGGCCACCTCATGCGGCGCTTGGATCTTTGGGCGTATGCCGGCGTAGCCAGGCTGCAGCGCGCCATCGGCCAGACCGGGCCAGTACTTGCGTACCTCGGCGTAAAAGGCCGCGCCGCGCGCCGGGTCCACCTGCAGGTCGTCTGGGTCGTCCACCCACTGCACATCGGGGCCGAACTTGGCCTGGCCGCCCAGGTCCAGCGTCAGGTGCACGCCCAGACCTGCAGCCTGCGGGGCGGGGTAGACCAGGTGCCGGAACGGCGCGCGCGCATTCAGCGTGAAGTAGTTGCCCTTGGCGTAATAGCTGGGCGGCACGTGCCGCGCATCCAGTCCTGTGCAGTGCCGGGCCAGCGACTGGGCTTGCAGGCCGGCGGCGTTGACCACGCTGCGGGCCTGTATGCGCGTGCCGTCTTTTGCTTCCAAAATAAGAGCGCCTTGCGTAGATTCCATCTGCGCCAGCGGCGTATTCAATGCCACAAGCCCGCCCGCGTGCTCCAGGTCGGCCTGCAGCGCCAGCATCAGCCCATGGCTGTCCACAATGCCGGTGCTGGGCGAGAGCAGGGCGCCCGCGCATTCCAGCTGCGGCTCCAGCACCAGGGCGGCGGCGCGGTCCAGCTGCACCAGGTCGTCCACGCCATTGGCCAGGCCTTGGGTACGAATGCTGTGCAGCAGTGCCATTTGCGTGGTGTCTGTGGCGACGATGAGTTTGCTGCAGCGCCGGTGGCCAATGCCACGCTCGGCGCAGTAGGTGTACAGCAGTTGTTTGCCCTGCACGCAAAGCTGCGCTTTGAGTGAACCGGTAGCGTAGTAAATGCCGGCGTGGATGACTTCGCTGTTGCGTGAACTGGTGCCGGTGCCAATGGCGGATTCTGCCTCCAGTACCAAGACCTCACGCCCCCGTAAGGCCAGGGCCCGCGCTACCGCTAGGCCGACCACGCCGGCTCCGATGACGACGGCGTCTACCGTCTCCATCTCAGTGCAGCGTGTCGCGCCGGGCCAGACCCGGGAACAGGCGCAGCCACAGGGCCGCGACCACCAACGTGCCTATGCCGCCCAGTACCACCGAGCCCACCGGGCCCAGCAGCGCGGCCGTGGCGCCGGACTCGAATTCGCCCAATTGGTTGGACGCACCGATGAACACCGAATTCACAGCGCTGACCCGGCCCCGCATTTCGTTGGGCGTTTCCAGCTGCACCAGGGTTTGGCGCACCACCACGCTGACCATGTCGGCACTGCCGGAAATGCCCAGCACCACCAGCGACAGCAGCAGGCTGGTAGACGCACCGAACACCACCATGCACAGCCCGTACACGCCCACGGCCAGCAGCAGGGTACGGCCCACACGGCGTTGTAGCGGCCAGCGGGTGAGGGCGATGGACATGGTCAAGGCACCCACGGCCGGAGCGGCGCGCAGCAGGCCCAGGCCCCAGGGCCCGGTGTGCAGAATATCCTTGGCAAACATGGGGAGCAGCGCGGTGGCACCGCCCAGCAGCACGGCAAACAGGTCCAGTGACACGGCGCCCAGAATCGGCTTGTGTTCCCAGATGAAGTGCACACCGGCCAGCACACTTTTCAACGTCATGGGCTCGCGCGGCGGCGGTACATGGTCGTAGCGTAGGCCGTTGAGCAGCAGCACGCTGATGCCAAACAGCAGCACACCTGCGGCATAGACCGCACTGGCCCCGGCCAGAAAGATGGCCCCACCCAGTGCTGGGCCGCCTATGGTGGCCGCCTGGTTACCAGCTGAGCTGAGTGCCATGGCACGCGGCAGCAGGGCTGGCGGCACCAACAAGGGTGTCAAGGCCTGCTGTGCCGGCATCTGGAAGGCCCGCGCCGCGCCCAGCAGTAGCGACACGAACAACAGCCAGCTGCGGCTGACCCATTCTTCATGCGTGACCAACAGCAGTGACAAGGCCACCAGGGCCTGCACAGCTACGCAGCAGGCCACGATGCGACCCCGGTGCACCCGGTCGGCCACATGGCCGGCCAGCAGCGACAGCAGCAGGGCGGGCAGAAACTGCAGCAGCCCGACCAGGCCCAGGTCCCAGGCGCTGCCGGTTAGGTCATACATCTGCCAGCCCACGGCCAACATCAGGATCTGGCTGCCCAAGGTGCCGAAGATGCGGGCAATCCAGAGTCGGACGAAGGCGCGGTGTTGGAACAAGTCGGGCAATGGGGGCCTTCGTGCGGGCAAGAATAGGTGCTATTGAATTGAGAGCTGCTGGCGCAGCTATTACCTGCGCTGGCGGTCGATTTTCTTTAAACCCTAGTGCAGGGTCTCGCCGTCGGGTGCGCCGGGCGTGATATTGAAAAAGCTGGCGCCTGTGCTGCCACGGCCGATTTCTTCCTCGGTCGCTTCGCGCACGTCTTCCACCCGCAGTTTCAGGCGCAGGGCAATGCCGGACAGCGGATGGTTGCCGTCCAGCACCACATGCTCGGGGTAGATTTCGGACACGGTGTACAGCACGTCCTGCGGGATGTCGGGGCTGGTGCCTTTGGGCAGTGCCGTGCCTTCGAAGACCATGCCTTCTTCCAGTTCGCTGGGGAACAGATTGCGTGCTTCCAGGAAGAGCAGCTGGTCGTTGAAGTCGCCAAAAGCGTCTTCAGGCTCCAGCTGCAGCTCGACCACGGAGCCCGGCGCCAGGCCGATCAGCGCTTCCTCGATCTTCTTCAGCAGGTCGGAGCCACCGACCAAAAATTCGACGGGTTCGTCCAGGACGTCCAGCTCTTCGCCCAGGGTGTCTTTCAGCGTCCAGGTCAGGGCTGCGACGCATTGTTGTGTGATTTCCATAGGAGAATTGTCGCAGTTTAGGCACCCGTCCTGACCACGCACACAAGGAAAACCATGGACGTTACCCAGATTCTGCCCCTGCTCGGTGGCATCAGCCCGCAGCAGTTTATGCAGCGCTACTGGCAGAAAAAACCTTTGTTGATCCGCCAGGCCATCCCCGGCTTTCAGGCTTTACTGGACCGCAGTGCACTGTTTGCGCTGGCCGAGCAGGAGGAAGTCGAGTCGCGCTTGGTGACCCAGGACAAGGGCCAATGGAAGATGAAAACCGGCCCGTTCCAGCGCCGCGCTTTGCCGGCCCTGAAGACCCCGGGCTGGAGCCTGCTGGTGCAGGGCGTGGACACCCATGCTGCCACCGTGCATAAGTTGCTGCAGCAGTTCCGCTTTGTTCCCGATGTGCGCCTGGATGACCTGATGATCAGCTACGCCACCGACGGCGGCGGTGTCGGCCCGCACTTTGACAGCTACGACGTGTTTCTACTGCAGGCCCACGGCCAGCGCCGCTGGCGCATTGGCCGGCAAAAGGATTTGACGCTGGTGGAGGGCGCACCGCTGAAGATATTGGCCGAATTCACGCACGAGCAGGAGTTTGTGCTGGAGCCGGGCGACATGCTCTACCTGCCGCCGCGTTATGCGCATGACGGCGTGGCCATCGGCGAGTGCATGACCTACTCCATCGGATTTCGGGCGCCCAGCCGCGGTGAGCTGGCGCGCGAGCTGCTGCAGCGCATGGCCGAGGAGGCCGATGACGTGGTGGGCGAGGCCTTGTATGGCGATGCCGGTCAGCCCGCGACCGAAAATCCGGGTGCCATTCCGGCATCTTTACAAGACTTTGCACAGTCTGCATTAACGGCTTTGCTGGACGACCCGCAGGCCTTGCAATGCGCTTTGGGCGAGGTTTTGACCGAGCCCAAAGCCAAGGTCTGGTTCGATCCGCAAGAGCTTTCCGGGCCGCTGGAAAACGTTGTGTTGGACCCGCGCACCCGCATGGTCTACGACGCCCACCACATCTTCATCAACGGTGAAAGCTACCGCGCCTCGGGCAAGGATGCGACCCTGATGCGCCGCCTGTCCGACCAGCGCCGGCTAGATGCCAAAACCCTGGCCAAAGCCAGCACCGACGCGTACTCGCTGCTGGTGTCGTGGTGCGAATCGGGCTGGGTGCACACGGGCTAAGGTCGTATGGACACGCTATCTGAACCTGTTTTACCGCAGCGCCCCCAGGGGCGTTTTCTGGGGCGCGTGGCCTTCCAGCAACTGGTGCGTGACGCCTTTGCCTGTGCTGCGCACGAGGGCTGGCGCGAGATTTTCATCTCCGACAGCAACTTTGAGGACTGGCCTCTGGGCGAGCGCGCTGTCTGCACGGCATTGCAGTCCTGGGCCCGCTCGGGACGGCGTTTCACCATGCTGGCCCAGAATTTTGATGAAGTGGTGCGCCGCCATGCGCGCTTTGTGGAGTGGCGCGTGACCTGGTCGCACTTGGTGGAGTGCAGGGCCTGGCGCAGTGCCGATCCGTTGGAGTTGCCCAGCGCGCTGTACAGCCCGGAATGGATGATGCGCCGCCTGGACCCGCTGCATTGCAGTGGTTTGAGCACGGAGGATGCCGCGAGCCGCATCCAGTTGTATCAGACCCTGGATGCGAGTTGGCATAAAGGCAGCCCGGCGTTTGCGTCGTCGGTGCTGGGTTTGTGATCTGGACTGTTGGTTTTTCCGCTAAGGGTATTTAGGCATTGCGAAAGAAAAAGCTTATAATTTAAGGCTGAGTTGAAAGAGCTCGAGTGCTTTCACTCGGTCGCACCGACATACTGTATGTGCTGACGATTTCCGGAAATTGTTTTCCCATCTAAGGAATTTTCTAATGAACAAGTCTTATGTACTCGCAGCTCTGATGGCTGCTGCTGCTCTGGCCGCTTGCGGTAAAAAAGAAGAGCCAGCTCCTGCTCCCGCACCTGCTGTTGAAGCACCTGCTCCTGCTCCAGCACCTGCTGCTGACGCATCTGCTCCTGCACCTGCTGCTGACGCATCTGCACCTGCTGCTGACGCTGCTGCTGCAGCTGCTGCTGCTGCTGCCAGCGCTGCTTCGAAGTAATTCGTTACTCGAAACATTAAAAGCCACCGCAAGGTGGCTTTTTTTTGCCTGTTTGATGCCCGGTGGGCTTAGAACGTGTTCACGATCTTCTGAGCAGCAGGGCCAAGAAAGCCAGGTGGACAAACTGCAGGCTGGTGTTGATGTGGC
>NZ_JBWKQM010000023.1:0-52086 GCF_059418745.1 Rhodoferax sp. GW821-FHT07F03 | reverse complement strand
TGCATCCACTGCCGTCTGTATGTTGTAGCCCACCAGGCCTGAGCCTTGAGCGTGGGTGGCCATGGAGCGGGCGTCGGGGTCGGTGAGGGAGATTTGTCCGTCAGGCACATCCTTCAGCTGTCGCTTTACTTCATCGAGTTGCTGCATCTGGGTACGCAACTTCCTGATCTTCTCCTGTAACCGTTCCGTCTTGGCCTCGACTTCGGCGGGCTGGGTGCGGTCGGCCGTTTCCAAGGCATCAAGGTAGCGCTGGATGCTGTGTTCGATCTGTTCCTGGCGCTTAGCAACCTTGCCCACGGTGAAGTTGCGGTCCCGGCTGTTCACGGCCTTGAACTTGCTGCCGTCGATGGCAACGATAGCATGGGTGAACAGCTTCAACTGTCGGCACAGAGCGATGAAGCGTTGGCAGACGTTACGGATACCGGTGCCGTTGTCATGGCGGAAGTCAGCGATGGTTTTGAAGTCGGGCGCCAACCGGCCGGTGAGCCACATCAGTTCCACATTGCGCTGGGCTTCGCGCTCCAGGCGCCGGCTGGACTGGATGCGGTTCAGGTAGCCGTAGATGTACAGCTTGAGCAGGACTGACGGATGGTAAGAGGGGCGTCCCGTGAGAGCAGGTTCGGTGCCCGCAAACCCGAGGGAGGCCAAGTCCAGTGCTTCAACGAAAGCATCGACGATCCGCACCGGATTGTCTTCAGCAACATAATCGTCGAGGCACTCGGGTAGCAAGGTGACTTGCTGGCGGTCTTGGCCTTCGATGAATCGCTTCATGGGCTACCTCGCTGGAAACGGGTTGCCTTATTTTATTTTTGAAGCGGCTAAGCGTGAAGCGTTTTCACACAGCCTCGGCCCAATGCAATCTTACGTTTTGCTAGGAAGCGGGCATACACCCCACCTTCACCGGCGGGGGGATGGGAACCACCTATCGCAGACGAAATGTGCATTAGTAGCGAATATTTCATAAATCTACGGGCGTCCTCGATATTCCGCCCGCTGTACCAGGTGAAAATCTGCGGCGTTACATTCGGCTTACAAATAAGGAATTTCAGTGAGGTCTTTTTTAGCTTGTGCGTCTGTTACCGCTGCCGCGCTGTTGTCGCTTAGCAGCGCTCATGCAGGATATGTGACCTATTTTGGAAAAGATTTAAATGGCAGCTCGACGGTACCGTTGACCTCCATACCGAAATCCTCTGCGGCACAGGCACAGTTTTTGTCCGACTTGATCAACCCTCAATTTGAAACATTTGAAGGAATTGCGGCTGGAACTAAGAATCCGACTCTGAATTTCGGTTCCAGAGTGGCTCAGCTTAGCGGGGGAAACTCGTCGGTGGTAGCGGTAAAGCCTGGCAGTACGGATAACACTGGGCGCTACAGCGTCCCGGCTGGGTCGTCGAAGTTTTATAACGTAGACGCAAGTTCGCGCAATCGGGATTTTTCCGTGACGTTTGGTGACGAGGTTGCGGCCTTTGGTTTTTTTGGGGTTGATATCGGGGATGTTGGTGGATCACTGCTTCTTGATTTTTACAATGATCTAAATCAACTCATTCAGACGATCGTGGTACCGAACAATCCAACCGAAGCAAATGACGGATCGGTTCTTTATTTCGGGGTAATCGCGAGTTCTGCAGACGAGTATTTCAAAACCGTTACGTTCCACAATCTGAACGGAGCTGGTGACGGATTCGGTTTTGATAATTTCACTGTGGCTGATCCGTCGCAAGTTTCCACTGTCCCGGAGCCGGGCACCGTGGCATTGTTTGGGCTCGGACTCGCTGGCCTCATGGCGGTCCGCAAGCGGAAAGCGTGAATCGACAACCCGGCTAATGCAGACCCACTTTGATGTCGGCTGCTGGCCGCCGTATCCTGCCGTAGGAAGGCGCAGTGGACTCAGCCAAAGGACTGCTCGATTGAATCCGGGTGTTTGGGTGCCGTCAGTTCAACCCAGTTCATGGGAATGCCATCCACCACAGTCGGCCGGTGCACCGTAACGGCCACCAGGGGCATGCGTTCCAGCAGCAACCGCAAATGCAGGTCGGTGACGGCGGCATACACATGAGTAATGTCCATGTCCTGGAAGGGCTTGATGCCCACCTGCTCCATCAACCTATAGAAACCTGGCCCCATTAGTATTCAGCCAAAGAAAACGCGGCCAATGCCTCGCGCGAGTTGGTACGCGAACATGGCCATGAAGGTGCCAACCAAAGCCACACTGGTTACGCTTCCGATTGCCAGGCCCAGAAAGCTCAAACCCTCGTAGTGCTCGTCTACATCTTGTTGAACCATACAAATTGCTCCATTTGTGGGTTGAAGAAATCAACGCCACCAATGTAGAGCGGGGCCTGCAGCTCGTCGCGTGACAAACGCACATAAATCAATATTTGATGCGGCTACTAGCCAGAGAGTGCATTCAGGTCGCCCCATCCGAACGGCAAATATTGCAATGGACCGTCTCGCTTTGCCAGGCGAAACTTTCCTGCCCTGACGGAAGCCAGGGTGTATGGCAGTAACATGCATAGCACATAGCGCAAAACTGTCGAATAGTTCCGCAAATTGCATTTTGGAAATTCAACTGTCATTCACATGACGCGGGATGCGATTTAAATTTGAGGCATGAACACACCAAACCATCCCCAATCCACTGCAGCCAAAGAGGTTCCAGCTGAACCAATGAATGGTGCTGCATTTGTTCACACACTGCTGATCCTGGGCGCCCTGGGTATGGCGGTTTACAAGGTGCTCGACGCGGCCCTTCATCTACTTTGACCCTCGCCCCACACAAATCCAATAACTGGAAAAAACTGAAGCTGGTGCTGGCCATCGTCACCTTGGGCGCCGTGGCCATCACGTTTATCAGCGGCACAGCCATCTTCGTATACCAGATGCTGCGCGCCGGATAGCCTCGCACAACTTGAATCAAGCCCGCTAATGCGGGCTTTTTCACGTCTGCGTGGCAGGAATCCACGCCAACGCGGCAGCTCAATGCACGGTGGCGCTACTGGGGGCTGTGAGTTTGAAGTGCTGGACGGCCTGCTGGGGGCTGCACTGCAATTGGCGCTGGAACAGGCGCTGTTCCAGGCACAGCCTCGGGACACGGCGCGGGGTGGTCTTGCTTGGCTGGCGTCTCGGCATTCAATGCTCCTTGTAAGGTTCAGTTGCTGCGGTATCGATAGCGTCTTGCGCAACCAGTGTAGGGCCTGAAATCGACGGTCCCCATTCTTTTTACACCTGTGTTGCGCGCACAACAACACAGTCAAGCGGGCAGCCAGCACGCGACTTACCCCCAACGAGTGGGCCCTGGCTGCTGAAGGTCTTTGTGGCTACAGTTTGTCTGAATTCCTGAATTTTCAGAAAATACTGAAAATTCAGGAATTTAAAACATGAACCTCGCCCCTCTCACCCAGCGTTTTGTTTTGCACTTTGGCGAAATGGGCAGCCGCTGGGGCATCAACCGTACTGCGGGACAAATCTACGCCCTGCTGTTTGTCTCTGCCAAACCACTGAACGCCGATGAAATCGCCGAAGGCCTGGGCTTCTCGCGCTCCAACGTCAGCATGGGGCTGAAAGAACTCTCGTCCTGGAACCTGGTGCGGCTGCACCATTTGCCGAACGACCGGCGCGAATACTTCGAAACGCCCGAAGACGTATGGGCCATCTTCCGTACCCTGGCCGCCGAGCGGCGCAAGCGCGAGATCGATCCCACCTTGTCCATGCTGCGCGACGCGCTGATGGAGCGCCCGGCCCTGGCCGAAGACATCCACGCCCAGTCGCGCATGAAAGAAATGCACGACCTGATCGAGCTGGGCACCTCCTGGCTGGATGAGGTGCAAAGCATGGATTCGGCCTCGCTGGCCAGCATGATGAAGATGGGTACGCAGATGAAAAAGCTGCTGCAGGCGAAAGACCGGGTGAAGCAGGCCCTCAAGCCCAGCAAGGCCGCTGCAAACAAGGGAGATGCGTGATGGACGCAATGGACCCGGTCGCACTGGCCCGCATCCAGTTTGCGGCCAATATGACGTTCCACATTCTGTTCCCCACCATCAGCATCGCCACGGGCTGGGTGTTGTTTTATTTCAAGACCCGCTACACCGCCACGCGGGCCGAACACTGGATGGATGCCTACCAGTTCTGGGTGAAGATATTCGCGCTGACCTTTGCGCTCGGCGTGGTCAGCGGCATCACCATGAGCTTCCAATTCGGCACCAACTGGCCAGGCTTCATGATGAAGGTCGGCAATATCGCCGGGCCACTGCTGGCCTACGAAGTACTGACCGCCTTTTTCCTGGAGGCCACCATGCTGGGCATCATGCTGTTTGGCCGGCATCGGGTGAGCGAGCGCCTGCACACTGTCGCCACGTTCCTGGTGGCGGCCGGCACCACGCTGTCGGCCTTGTGGATACTGGCGCTGAACTCGTGGATGCACACGCCGGCCGGCTTTGTAATGGTCAACGGCCAGGCCCATGTGACCAGCTGGCTGGAAGTGATCTTCAACCCCTCCTTTCCCTACCGGCTGGCCCATATGCTGCTGGCCTCGGGTCTGACGGTGGCCTTTCTGCTTGCCGGCATCAGCGCCTTCCGCTGGCTGAAGAATGACCGCGGGCTCGAAGTGATGGCCAGCCTGCGCACCGGACTGACCGTAGCCGCCCTACTGATCCCTGTGCAGATCGTGGTCGGCGACATGCACGGAATGAACACGCTGGAGCACCAGCCGGCCAAGATCGCCGCCATGGAAGGCATCTGGAAGACCGAACGCGGCGCCTCTGCCGTGCTGTTCGGCCTGCCCGACTCGGCCACGCAAAGCAACAGGTTTGAAGTGGCCATTCCCCAGTTGGCATCGCTATATCTCACGCACAGCTGGGACGGCGAGGTCCAGGGCATAGACGCTTTTGGCGACAAGCACCCGCCCGTGGCGCCGGTGTTCTTCGCCTTCCGCATCATGGTTGGCGTGGGGCTGCTGATGCTGGCGGCCAGCTGGGTTGGCGTGTGGCAGTTGCGCCGCCAAGGTGCGCCACGGCCCTGGCTCGCGCGTCTGCTGGTAGCCATGACTTTCATCGGCTGGGTGGGCCTGATTGCAGGCTGGTATGTGACGGAAATCGGTCGCCAGCCCTGGCTGGTGTACGGCGTGATGACAACCGCCGAAGCCGCGTCCAGCGTACCGCCCACAGCGATTGCGGCCACGCTGCTGATGTACCTGCTGCTGTACGCGGTGTTGATCACCGCCTATGTGTCCGTGGTGTTCTATATGGCCCGCAAAGCCAGTGCATTGGCCAAACCCATCTTCCCCACCATAGACCGCCGCCGGGAGACCCAGCATGCCTGATCTGATCAACAACCTGGGCCAACCGCAAGTCTGGTTGCCCATCGTCTTCGCACTGGTGATGGCATTGGCCATGCTGGCCTACGTGATTCTGGACGGCTACGACCTGGGCGTGGGCATTCTGATGCGCAAGCCCGACAACGCACAGCAAGACGCGATGATTGCCAGCATAGGTCCGTTCTGGGATGCCAACGAAACCTGGCTGGTGCTGGGCGTGGGTGTGCTGCTGGTTGGGTTCCCGATGGCGCATGGCGTGATCCTGGGCGCGCTCTATCTGCCCGTGGCCTTGATGCTGATGGGGCTGATGCTGCGCGGCGTGGCCTTCGACTTCCGGGTCAAGGCCAAAGACGACCACAAGCAGCTGTGGAACATGGCCTTTCACATCGGCTCGCTGCTGGCAGGCTGGGCCCAGGGCTTCATGCTGGGTTCAATGATCACCGGCTTCCGGCACGACCTGGCGGGCATCTTGTTCAGCAGCCTGATCGGCCTGTGCCTGCTGGCAGCCTATGCGCTGCTGGGCGCGGGCTGGCTGATCATCAAGACCGAGGGCGCACTGCAGCTAATGGCGGTAGCCTGGGCGCGCCGCAGCCTGTGGCTGACCGGGCTGGGCGTGCTGGCCATCTCTGTCGCCACGCCCATGGTCAGCCATAGCATCTTTGTGAAATGGTTCAGCTTCCCGAACCTCATCTTGCTGCTGCCGATACCGATAGGCACGCTGGTGCTGTTCGGCGCCATCTGGCGCAGCCTGGGCCGATTACCGGTACGGCTGGAGCAAGGCAACGAATACGGCATAGGCGTGCCCTTCGGCGCCACGGTGGGCATCTTCCTGCTGGCGTTTTACGGCCTGGGCTACAGCATCTTCCCCTGGCTAGTGATCGACAAGATCACCATCTGGGACGCAGCCAGTGCTCCCGAAGCACTGATGGTGATCTTCTACGGCGTGGCCGTGGTGCTGCCGGTGATCATTGGCTACACGGTATTTGCCTACCGGGTGTTCTGGGGCAAATCCACCGCGCTGAAGTACTGAGCAATATTTACAGAAAATAGGCCTCTGGCGCAGATAGTGCCTGCGCCAACAGCTATTTATTCAATAGCAAAACCCATGGCATGCGCTCAGGCCGGAAGCGCTGTCCACCGCGGCAAGCGCCTGGCCAGCAGCAGAACCAACAGCAGGTTCAGTACCGCCAGCCCGCACAGCAGCAGCCATGTGGCCCCCGCTCCCCAAGCATCGATCAGATAGCCGCCCACCAGCGGCGTGGCCGCCTGCCCCAACAGTGCCGGCCTGGCCATGCGCCCCATCAGCACCGGGTAGTCGGCGGCAGCCACCAGGGACAGCGGCAGCGTGCCACGCACAACCGCACGCAAGCCATTGCCCGCACCGTACAACATGACGCCCACCGCCGCTGCGCCGGGCAGCAGCGCGATCAGCAACAGCCCTGCCAGCACCAGTGACACCGAGATACACGTAGTCCACACAGGGTGCCTTTTACGCGCCAGCATGTCCACCACGCGCGATCCCACCTGGCTGGGGCCCAGCAGCGCGCCCACGCTGACAGCCCCCGCCAGCGAATAGCCACGCCCCTCCAGCAAGGCGATCAGGTGCACCGACATGGCCGTCATGACGACGGCGGCCAGGGTAAAGATCGCGGCCAGCAAGGCATACAGCCTGGCGTCCACCTGCCGGCTACCGCTTGCCTGCACGCCAGAACCCGCGCTGGCCAGTCCGGGCGCAGGCAAAGCCTTCGCGTACATAGGCCACACCAGTAGCAACAGCAACACGGCGTAGACGCAGCAGGCCTGGCGCCAACCGCAGTAGGCAATCAGCATGGCCACCGCCGGCCACACCACCGTCGTGGCAAAACCCGAGATGAGCGTGACCCCGGTGATCGCGGAACGGGCGTTCGGCCCATACACATGACCCAGCGTGGCAAACAAGGCGTCGTACAGCCCGGCCGCCATGCCCACGCCCAGAATGGCCCAGCCCAGCAAAAACACCGGCAGACTGCCCGCCATAGCCAGCACCAGCAGGCCCGCTGCGGTGATGATGCCGCTGCTGCACAACAGGACGCGGCCGCCGTAGCGCAGGATCAGCCGCCCGCTGCAGGGCGCCAGCAGACCGGACACCAGGATACCCAGCGACAGCGCGCCATAGACCCATTGGCGTGCCCAGCCGGTCTCGGCAATCACCGGACTGACCAGCACCGCCATCAGAAAAAAAGAGCCGCCCCATACCAGTATCTGCACCAGGCCCAATAAGGCAATGCTGATGATTGGGGGGCGATGGGCTTGGGTCATGGAATCGGCTGCTGTGGTCAAGCTGCTACTTTCGCTTTTCAGCCACTATCTGTAAATTCCGAATCCAGGAACCCATCAATACGATAAACCTATGGATACCACATGATCAACTTCCGGCTTATCCGCCATCTGTGGCTATTCCTGGCAGTAGCCGAAGAGGAGAACTTCAGTCGCGCCGCCAAACGGCTGGGCATGTCGCAGCCGCCGCTCACCGAGCAAATTCAGGTGCTGGAGCAAGCACTGAAGCTGCAGCTGTTCGAACGTTCCCGCAAGGGGGCGCAGCTTACGCCCGTGGGGGCGGCCATCCTACCGGCGGTACGCAAGTTTGCGGAGCAGCTGCAGCGGCTGGAGCTGGCCGTGCAGGAAGCGATCGCCGGGCAAACCGGGCTGCTGACCATTGGCGCCATCAGCTCCGCGCTGCTGGACGTGCTGCCGCCTCTGCTGGAGCGGCTGAAGGCCGAACACCCCCTGCTGACGGTATCGGTACGGGAGATCGACAGCTTTGAGGCCATTCCCCTGCTGAAAAGCGGCGATATCGACCTGGCATTCGCGCGGCTGGAGGGCGCGCTGGGGGACGGCATCGCCTCCACCCCGCTGGCGCAGGATCGTCTGGCGGTCGCCTTGCCCCGGTCACACCCGCTGGCGCTGCAGTCGAAGGTGGCGCTGGCATCGCTGGCACACGAGGAATTCGTGATGTTTGCGCGCCAGATCAGCCCGGTATCTTTCGACGGCCTGGTGGCGTCCTGCCAAGCCTGCGGCTTCTCGCCGCGCGTGCTGCACGAGGTGCGCTCCGCCGCGTCGCAGATCGCCTTCGTAGGCTGCGGCCAGGGCATTGCGCTGGTACCAACCTCGTTGAAAAAACTGGCACCTGCGAATGTGGTGGTAGTCCCGCTGAAAGAAAAGCTGAACGTGGTCACCACCGCGATGGCGTGGAGCACCACGCGCAACAACCCGCTGCTGGCCACCCTGATTCCCAGCTTGCAAAAGCAGCCTGCGACCACACGCGGCCGCCGCCAGAAAACTTAAGAAAAATCAGCCTCTAACGCAGACATTACCTGCGCAAGCAGCTATTTATTCGATAGCAGACCAGCTGCTACCGTGGGGTAGTGCAGCCGCAGCCGCAGCTCGGTCTTCATGCGCGTGTTGTCCAGCCGGCGCGACTCAGACATGAAGCTCAGCAACATCAGCGACAACTGCCCCTGCGCTGCGCTGCGCGGCACGCGGGGCGGACGCGGCAGGCCGTACAGATCGGCGGCCAGGTCGAAGTAGTCGCCCATGCGCATGTCCGTGTCGTCATTCACGTTATAGATGCGCTGCGGGCGGCCACGCCACAGAGCCTGGACACAGGCACGGGCCAGGTCGTTGGCGTGGATATGGTTGGTGTACACATCGTCGGCCGCGTCCAGCACCGGCGTACCTTTGCGCAAGCGCGTCTCGGGTGTGCCCCCCTCGCGGTCGGGCGCATAGATGCCCGGAATGCGCAGAATGCTGCTGCGCACCCGGCTGGCACGGCGGCCCAGCAGGCGTACTGCGGCTTCGGCATCGACCCGGCGCTGGGCCCGGGGCGTGGTCGCGGCCAAGGCACGGGTCTCCCGCACCAGCTCGCCCTGGCAGTCGCCATACACGCCACTGGTCGAGCCGTACACCAGCGCACGGGGTGCGCCGCGCAGCTGCAGCACGCGCAGCAGATTGCGGGTGCGCGGATCGTCGCGGCCCTCGCCGGGCGGCGGCGCCAAATGCAGCACCCGGGTCGCCAGCCCGGCCAGCCGGTACAGCGACGCACGCGCGTCCAGATTACCGCACAGCGCAGTGATGCCCTGGGCTCGCAAAGCCGGCACGCGTTCGGGGCTGGAGGTCAACGCCAGCACCCGTACCGAGCGCGGCAAGCAGGCGGCAGCGCGCAGGCCGACATCGCCACAGCCGACGACCAGTACGCGCTCGCGGCGAAAGCGCGCAGGCAGCGCGCCAAGAGGAAATTGGTTTGAGGGCAAAATCGGTGGCCAAAGATAGAACTGACCGAGCATAACGAAACCATGACCCATCCCGTCCCCACTCCGCAAGCTTTCAGTATCACCGTACAGCCCAGCGGCCGCAGTTTTGCCGCCACGGCCGACGAATCCATCCTGGCGGCCGGCATCCGCCAGGGCATCGGACTGCCCTACGGTTGCAAGGACGGCGCCTGCGGCTCCTGCAAGTGCAAGAAACTCGAAGGCATGGTGTTCCACGGCCCGCACCAGAGCAAGGCGCTGAGCGACGAGGAAGAAGCCGCCGGCCTGGTACTGACCTGCTGCGCCATGCCGCTGACCGACGTGGTGCTGGAGTCGCGCCAGGTGACGGACGAGAGCGCCTTCCCGATCAAGAAGATGCCTTCGCGCGTGACCACGCTGGAGAAGGTCTCTAGCGACGTCATGGTCATCAAACTACAGCTGCCGGCCAACGACACCCTGCGCTACCACCCCGGCCAGTACATCGAATTCATCCTGCGTGATGGCGCGCGACGCAGCTACAGCATGGCGAATGCGCCGCACACCGGCCCTGCGATGGAACTGCACATCCGCCACATGCCCGGAGGCAAGTTCACCGACCATGTGTTCGGCGCGATGAAAGAGAAAGAAATCCAGCGCATTGAAGGCCCGTACGGCAGCTTCTACCTGCGCGAAGACTCCGACAAACCCATCGTGCTGCTGGCCTCGGGCACCGGCTTTGCGCCCATCAAGGCCATCCTGGAACACATGCAGCACAAGGCCATCACCCGCCCGGCCACGCTGTACTGGGGTGGCCGCCGCCCTGGCGATCTGTACCTGAACGATTGGGTGCAGGCCCAGTTGGCAAATATGCCGAACCTGACTTACGTGCCCGTGATCTCCAACGCGCTACCCGAAGACAACTGGACCGGCCGCACCGGCTTCGTGCACCAAGCGGTGCTGCAAGACCTGCCGGATTTGTCCGGCCACGAGGTCTATGCATGCGGTGCGCCCATCGTGGTGGACTCAGCCCAGGCTGACTACATCGCCAAAGCCGGCCTGCCGAGCGACGCCTTCTTCGCCGACTCGTTCACCAGCGAAGCCGATAAAGCCAAGGTCTGAGCATGACATCCCGCGTCGGAGACGAAATCACCTTTCGTCGGCTGGAAATCTTTCTGGCCTTCATGCAGGAAGGCAATCTGACGCGTACTGCCGAGGTGCTGGACACCAGCACGGTCAGCGTGCACCGGGCCTTGCATGCGCTGGAAGAAGGTCTGCGCTGCGCGCTGTTCCGCCACGAAGGCCGCAACCTGATACCCACGCATGCGGCCCAGGTACTGGCCGAGGCCGCAAAAGACGTGCTGCATCTGATGGCCGAGGGTGTGCGCGCTACCCGCCAGGCAGCCGGCTATGCATCCCACCAGATCCGCATCGGCTCGCTGTATTCGCTGACCATCAAGACCGTGCCGACCCTGCTAGTCGACCTGAAGGTGCGCAAGCCCGAGCTGCAACCCGAGCTGGTGCTGGGCTCGAACGCCGTGCTGCTGCAGAAACTGGCCCAGGGCGCCATCGATGCCGCGCTGATGGCCGTGCCCGATGACGCGCCGGATGTCGAATCGCTGCCGCTGTTCGAAGATGACATCTACTTTGCCGCGCCGGTGGGCTCGCGCTACGCCGACATGGCGGCGGTGGACCTGAGCAGTTGCGCCGACGAACGCTTCGTCAGCCTGAGCGAAGGCTTTGCCACCTACAAGGGCTTCCAGGAGGCCTTTCGCATTGCCGAATTCACGCCGAACGTGGTGATGCAGACCGGCGACATCTTTTCGCTGATGAACCTGGTCAGCGGCGGCCTAGGCTGCACGCTGCTGCCGGGCCGGGTGCGCGATGTGTTTCCGCACAAAGTGCAGCTGATTCCGCTGCAGCCCAAATACCTGATGCGCCAGACCATAGGTCTGAGCTTTTTACGCAGCCGCGAACGCGACCCGAATCTGCTGACGCTGCTGTCGGTCTGCCGCATGTCGCAGACCCGCCTGGCCTGAGATACAGCATTGCCCGGGTAAACCCCCGATCGTTTCACCTGCCGTAAACATCCCCTCTTCTGCTTAATTGTTCTGTCGCGGCTGGCTCGGTACATTCCACTCCGAGAAGCCCCGCCGTGCCCCGCCGCTTGGCAAGGCTTCCAAAAAATAGCGCTGACATGCGCCATAACCAGGAGACAGACATGATTATTTACGGCACCGCGCTACTGGCAGCATGCCATTTGCTGGGGATTTTTTTAGGTGACTTGCTCGGGCAGGCCATGGGCGTCAAAACCAATGTTGGCGGCGTCGGCATCGCTATGCTGCTGCTGATTTTTGCGCGCCTAAGTATGCAAAAACGCAACATCCTGCCCAAACTCACCGAGGCGGGTGTGGAGTACTGGGGTGCCATGTACATCCCGGTGGTGGTCGCCATGGCGGCACAACAGGACGTGGTATCGGCACTGCGCGGCGGCCATCTGGCACTGCTGTCGGCAATCGGCGCGGTCGGCCTCTGTGCCGTGGTCATATCCCTGATCAACCGCATGGAACGCATTGAAGAGCCGGCTGCAGCCGTTGATGCCGCAACGCTTCCCAATGCCCAGCCCGCAACCCACCTGAAATGACCACCATGCTAGAAATTCTGCAAAAAGCCGCGGCCGCCAACGGCCTGGTCACCGCCTTCGCCGTGGTGGGCCTGATTGTGATGCTGTCTGGCGTGATCTCACGCAAGCTGACTTTTGGCCGGGTGCACGGCTCGGCCATCGCCATCGTCATCGGCCTGGTGCTGGCCTACTGGGGCGGCACACAAACCGGCGGGCACAAGGGCCTGGCCGATATGTCGCTGTTCGGCGGCATCGGACTGATGGGGGGTGCCATGCTGCGCGACTTCGCCATCGTCGCCACCGCCTTCGAAGTGCAGGCCACCGAAGCCCGCAAGGCCGGTTTGATCGGCGTAGTCGCTCTGCTGCTGGGCACCTTGCTGCCATTCATCGTGGGTGCCAGCGTGGCCTGGAGCTTTGGCTACCGGGATGCAGTGAGCATGACCACCATCGGCGCAGGTGCCGTCACCTATATCGTCGGCCCGGTCACAGGTGCTGCGATTGGCGCCAGCTCAGACGTGATGGCGCTGAGCATTGCCACCGGCCTGATCAAGGCGATCCTGGTGATGGTCGGCACGCCGGTGGCGGCGCGGTTCCTGCGCCTGAAGACGCCGCGCTCGGCGATGGTGTTTGGCGGGCTGGCCGGCACGGTCAGCGGCGTCTCCGCCGGCCTGGCCGCGACCGACCGCAAACTGGTGCCCTATGGCGCGCTGGTGGCGACTTTTCACACCGGCCTGGGCTGCCTGATGGGCCCATCGGTACTGTTTTTTGCCACCAAAGCCCTGGTGGCTTGAGGATCTGAAGATGTGGTTATTGAGGATATGACTATGGACCGTGTGAACTGGAACACCAAGGCAGACAACCGCACCGCCCGGCTGGCACGTGCTGCCCAGGCCCTGGGGCTGCAGCTACGCGGCAAGCATGTGGCAACCGAAGCCATCGCCGCACTGCTGGAAGCGGTGATCGAACCTGGCGACCGGGTCTGCCTGGAGGGCAACAACCAGAAGCAAGCCGACTTCCTGGCGCAGGCGCTGGTACAGGTCGATCCGCACAAAGTCCATGGCCTGCACATGGTGCAATCCGTGCTGGCGCTGCCAGAGCACCTGGACATTTTTGAGAACGGCGTAGCCAGCAAGCTGGACTTCAGCTTCTCCGGCCCGCAGGGCGCACGGCTGGCACGGTTGGTGTCCAGCGGCCGCATCCAGATCGGCGCCATCCATACCTATCTGGAGCTGTTTGCCCGCTACTTTGTCGACCTGACGCCCAAGGTGGCACTGGTGGCGGCGCATGCGGCCGATGCCGAGGGCAATCTCTACACCGGGCCGAACACCGAGGACACGCCGGCCATCGTCGAGGCCACGGCCTTCTCGGGCGGCATCGTCATCGCCCAGGTCAATGAGCTGGTAGACGGCAGCACCAGCCTGCCGCGCATCGACATCCCGGCGGGCTGGATCAGTTTTGTGGTGAAAGCGCCGCGTCCGAACCTGATCGAACCGCTATTCACCCGCGATCCGGCGCAGATCAGCGAAATCCAGGTGCTGATGGCCATGATGGCGATCAAGGGCATCTACGCCGAATACGGCGTCGAGCGTCTGAACCACGGCATCGGTTTCGACACCGCCGCCATCGAGCTGCTGCTGCCCACCTACGCGGAGTCGCTGGGGCTGAAGGGCAAGATCGCCAAGCATTGGGCACTGAACCCGCATCCGGCGCTGATCCCGGCCATCGAAGCGGGCTGGGTCGAATCCATCCACTCCTTCGGCTCCGAGCTGGGCATGGAGGACTACATCCGAGCCCGCTCCGACGTGTTCTTCACCGGCCCGGACGGCAGCCTGCGCAGCAACCGCGCCTTCAGCCAGGCGGCCGGCCACTACGCCTGCGACTTGTTCATAGGCTCGACCCTGCAGATGGATCTGGATGGCAATAGCTCCACCGCCACGCTGGGCCGCATCGCCGGCTTTGGCGGCGCACCCAATATGGGCGCCGATGCGCGCGGCCGCCGCCACGCCAGCCCAGCCTGGCTGAAAGCCGGGCGCGAGGCCCGCGACGGCCGCAGCGGCGCCGCCGGAACACCACGTGGGCAAAAGCTGGTGGTGCAGATGGTGGAGACCTTCCGTGAGCACATGCAGCCCGCCTTTGTGGAGCGGCTGGACGCCTGGACGCTGCAGGAGCAAGCAAATATGGCCTTGCCACCGATCATGGTCTACGGCGACGATGTGACCCACATCCTGACCGAAGAAGGCATTGCCAATCTGCTGCTGTGCCGCAGCGACACCGAGCGCGAGCAGGCGATACGCGGCGTCGCCGGTTACACGGCGGTGGGCCTGGCGCGCGACAAGCGTGCGGTAGAAAACCTGCGCGACCGCGGCATCATCCGGCGCCCGCAAGACCTGGGGATTGACCCGCGCGATGCCACGCGCAACCTGCTGGCTGCACGCAGCATGCGCGACTTGGTGCGCGCCTCCGGCGGGCTGTACCAGCCACCCAAACGTTTCAGAAACTGGTAGGAGTACAAGCAGCATGAGCGACATTCCCGCAGGGCTGGAAACCCTGGATTTTTCTTACAGCGCAGGCCGGCCCGCCGGCAGCTTCGCCCCCATCCTGGTCGGCGTGGTCGGCTCGGGCAACCTGGAAGTGATGCTGGAAGCCGCAGCCGGCACCTGCTGCGCGGTGCGCGTAGAAACCTCGGCACGCGGCTTCGGCCCGATCTGGCAGGCGGTGGTGGACGATTTCCATGCCCGCCACCCGCTTGCCGGCGTACGTATTTCCATCAACGACATGGGCGCGACGCCCGCCGTAGTCAGCCTGCGCCTGGACCAGGCCGTGGCCGAATTGCCCAAAACTCCAGAGGCCTCCACATGATCAGCTATGTCGAATGCACAGCACGCGAACGCCTAGCCCAGGTGCTGGACCCTGGCAGCTTCCATGAATGGCTGCCGCCATCGGCACGCGTCACCAGCCCGCACCTGGCGCAGCTCGGCGTGCCGTCGGCCTTTGACGACGGCGTAGCGATTGGCCGCGCCACCCTGGACGGTCACCCCATTTTTGTGGCGGCCCAAGAAGGCGAATTCATGGGCGGAGGCGTGGGCGAGGTACATGGTGCCAAGCTGGTCGGCCTGCTGCAGCGCGCGCTGCGGGATCGGCCGAAAGCCGTGCTGCTGCTAGCCGAATCTGGCGGGGTCCGGCTGCACGAAGCCAATGCCGGGCTGATTGCGGTGTCCGAAGTGATGCGCGCCGTGTTGGATGCGCGCGCCGCAGGTATTCCGGTGATCGTGCTGATAGGCGGCGCCAATGGCTGCTTTGGCGGCATGGGCATCGTGGCGCGCTGCGCCGACCATATCGTGATGAGCGACGTCGGTCGCCTGGCCATGTCCGGCCCAGAGGTGATCGAAGCTAGCCACGGCGTGGACGAATTTGACTCGCGTGACCGGGCGCTGGTCTGGCGCACCACCGGTGGCAAACACCGCTGGCTCACCGGCGACTGCGATGCGCTGGTGGAAGACGATGTGGCCGCATTCCGCAACGCCGCCATCGCAGCATTACACGCCGCCCGAGCTGTGACCTTGCAGACACTAGAAGCCGAACACGCCCTGCTTACCGCACGCCTACGCCCACTGGACGACAGCGGCGACCAGGCCACGGCCCTCTGGCGGCGCCTGGGCGTTACCGATGCCGCCCGCGTGCCGGACATGGATGTGGCGGAAACACGCACCCTGGGAGTCAACGCATGAACTGGAACAGCCTCGCCACCCAACTCTTCGGCCCCGACCATGGCATCAGCGCCGACGGTGACTTTTTGCAGGGCACAGTCACGTTTGACGGCCAGCCGCTGGCGGTGCTGGGCACCACCCACCACGCCCCCATTGGCATCCAGCTGGCATTGGCCCAGGCTCGGGTGGTGCTGGACACCATCGCCCGCCACCCCGGCCGGCCCATCCTGTTGCTGATCGACACCCAGGGCCAGCAACTGCGCCGGCGTGACGAGCTGCTGGGCATCAACCGCGCGATGACGCATCTGGGCATGGCCATCGACCTGGCGCGGCGCCAGGAACACAGGGTCATCGGCCTGGTGTACGACCAGGCACTGTCGGGCGGCTTCATCACCTCGGGTTTGATTGCCGACGCCTGCTACGCGCTGCCCGAAGCCGAGATCCGCGTGATGCGCATCCCCGCCATGGCCCGCGTCACCAAACTGCCTGAAGAGATGCTGACCGCACTATCGCAGTCCAACCCCGTATTCGCCCCCGGCGTGGGCAACTATGTGGCCATGGGCGGTGTGCAGGCCCTGTGGCAGGGCGATTTGCCAGCGGCTTTGCGTGACGCATTGGCGCACGCGCCAACACAAGACCTGCGCGCCATCATTGGTACCGAACGCGGCGGCCGCAAGATGTCGGCCGCCGTGGTGCAACAGGTACTGGATGCGGCATGACACCGCTGCACCGCCACCAGATCGCCTGGCTGACAGACGCCGGCTGGCAGCAGGTTTTGGAACGGCCATGGGATGCTCTAACAGAGGACTGCATCCGCTACTGGGCCGCCCAGCGCTTGCCGCTGGTGGTCACCCGCCAGACCGCCAGCGAGCTGCCACACACGGTAGCCCTGGGTCTGCCAGCGCCGGCCCGCTGGGACAAGCGGCGCATCACGCTGGCCGTACCGCGCAGCGCCATCCTCTACTTCGACGCATTTCCACGCGCCACCGAGGTGCTGGGCTTGCTGGCCGTCCCCGCACGCGCGCCATGGCGGCAGCTGTGCGAGCAGCTCAACAGCTGCCAGGCCAACGCCCGGGTGTATGGCAGCTATGGTTGGCAGCGGCTCACCGGGCTGGACCACATACACGCCGAATCCGATATCGATCTATGCATCACCGTATCGGATGGACGCCAGGCCGACGCCGTGGTCACGTTGTTGCAAAGCTTTGCGGCTCCACGGCTGCGCCTCGATGGCGAGCTCGTGTTTGACGCCGGTGCGGCTGTCGCCTGGCGCGAATGGGCCG
Source organism: Rhodoferax sp. GW821-FHT07F03 (assembly GCF_059418745.1). Lineage (NCBI taxonomy): Bacteria > Pseudomonadati > Pseudomonadota > Betaproteobacteria > Burkholderiales > Comamonadaceae > Rhodoferax > Rhodoferax sp. GW821-FHT07F03. Next base: position 34,900 of record NZ_JBWKQM010000023.1, on the reverse strand, counting down.
CCTGGCGATCCGGCAAGAGCACAGCCGTGCTGGTTAAGCGCCTGCACGGCGCCACGCTGGAATATGCGCCGTTCTGGCGCACAGCAAGCACAGCGGAGTTGGTGTAATGACCCGTGCGCAGCCACTGCATTGGACGGCACCCACGCCATACTCCACACCGTCCACCATTGGCCGGGCAGCGACACGGGCGCTGTACCACGAGCTGGCCTTGTGCCCCAAGCCCGGCCTGGTCACCCTGTGCGATAGCGGCAGCCACCGCGACATGGACGCGCACACCTTTATGCGCAGCCTGTTTGCGCTACGCAGCTACTTTGTGGCGATTGCTGAGCTGGGGCAGCTGGGCGCAGATTTCCCCGCTCTGGAGCGCTGCGGCATCCAGGCCGAAGCCCGCATGCTGGCAGCCACCGGCGGCATCAACACCCACCGCGGCGCCATTTTCATGCTGGGCTTGTTGTGCGCCGCAGCGGGGGCACTCACACGAACGAATGCCTCCCCCAGCCCGGAGCAGCTGCGTGAGGCCTTGCGCCATGGCTGGGGGCAGGCGCTGGACGCGCGCGCCCTACGCCTGCCCAGCTTGCCGGGGGGCATCGCAGCCCGCAAACATGGCCTGCGCAGCGCCTCGTCAGAAGCGGCACTGGCGTTCCCTGTGTTGTTTGAAACGGCAGTGCCGGCCCTGACGGCCGGCCTGGCACGGGGTTTGACCGTCCAGCAAGCACGGCTGGACACCCTATTCCATGTGATGGCCGTGCTGGACGACAGCAACCTCGCCCACCGCGGCGGCCTGCAAGGCTTGCGCCATGCCCAGCAGTCGGCCCGCCGCTTCCTGGCCGCGGGTGGTGCAAGCAGCCCCGGTGGACCGGAAGCCGCGCACGCTATAGGGCGCGACTTCGTCGCCAGCAATCTCTCCCCCGGCGGGGCGGCCGACACATTGGCTGCCGCCTGCTGGGTGGTCCAGCTCTGCATGCCCAGTCCATGAGTTTTGCGCTGGTGTTTTCGGGTCAGGGCATGCAGCATCCAGCGATGCTGCCCTGGCTGGCCACAGATACATTGGTACAGCGCACTTGTACACAGCTAGGGGTGCTCGACTGGCGCCACCACCTGCAAGACCTAGATTGGGCTGCGCAAAACACAGTAGTCCAATGCCTACTCACAGGCCTGGGCTTGGCTGCCTGGCAACAGCTTGCGCCGGAACTCCCCCCTCCCGCAGCGGTCGCAGGCTATAGCGTGGGTGAATTGGCAGCGTTCAGCGCGGCCGGGGTTTTCAGTGCCGAGACGGCGCTGGACCTTGCTAGCGACAGGGCCGCAGCGATGGACCGCTGCGCCCTGCAAATGCCGGGTGGCCTGCTGGCAGTCAGCGGTCTGGCATCAGCCCCCCTGGACCAGCTGTGCAAGGACACCGGTGTTGCCATCGCCATCCGCAATGGTCACGACAGCGTGGTGCTCGGCGGCCCGCTTACCGCACTGGCGCGGGCAGAAGAAGCCGCAATTCAGCAGGGTGCACACTGCACCCACCTACGCGTCAGCATCGCATCCCACACCCCCTGGATGCGTGCGGCAGCCGACAGCTTTGCCCACACCCTGGCCAAGCTGCCACTGCAACGGCCACGCCACGTGCTGTTCAGCAATGCCAAAGACCGTGTGCTGGATGCCATACAGGCAGGGCAGGCGCTGTCCACGCAAATCGCTCAAACCGTGCGCTGGGATGAATGCATGGACAACCTGCATGCACGGGGCGTGCGCTGTGTGCTGGAGATAGGCCCGGGACAGGCATTGGCACGCATCTGGAACCAACGCTACCCTGACGTGCCGGCACGCGCCTGTGATGACTTCCGTACGGCGCGCGCGATCATTCAGTGGGTGCAAAAACACAGCAACGCTTAAAACATTTTTACGATTTATTTGGAATCAAAAACAGATCGTATACACCTGCTTGGCAAGCCGTTCTCCACATACTTTTCAGCAGAAGAAATCCCTGCAAAACCTGCAGGCGCAAGCTTCAAATTCGGCGAATATGTCCACGAATACGCCACTTTTGCACTTTTTTCACTCGAAATGTATACAAAATAAAAGCTGAAGTGCAATTTTGAAGTAACAGAGTTTTTCAGCCCCTTGTCGCAGGCAGAATCGCAGCACTCCGGTATTTCACATACCTATATTTGTGCAAACTTTTACCCGCCCAGCACTTCTGCCAAGCCACAATAGATGGAGGCATTTGAGCCCTGTTTCCGCAAACCCAACGTTCTTCTATCGCAGGCTGCCCATTCGGATGTTTCCAACCATGCGATTTCCATCCCCCTTTGCGCTGTTGCTCGCGTTGCTAGCATGCTGCGCACTCAGCTTCGGGTATGCCGCCACGCCGCCCATCGCAGAGCAGGACTTCACCGACGCCTACTCCAACCTAACGCCCATGACCTCCGTGCTGGTCGATCCCAGCCGCGAGCTCACGCTGGCGCAGATCCAGCAGCAAGATAACCAGCAACGCTTCAGCCCTCTGGCCAACCAGGGGCGCACCAGCAATTTTGGGCTGACCCGTTCCGCCATCTGGCTACGCATTCAGCTGCCGCTGCAAGACAACGCTCCCAGCCAGTGGATGCTGGAAATCGCGGCACCGATGCTGGACCAGATAGACCTGTTCTATACCAGCCGCGAGAAGGGCACCGAGCACCTCCGATCCGGCGACCAGATGCCGTTTTCACAACGGCCGCTGCCGCACCACAACCATGTGTTTCCGCTGCAACTGACCCCAGGCCAAAGCCAAACCCTGTACCTGCGGGTGACATCTGAGGGTAGCCTGTCCATACCATTGCAGCTTTGGCGCCCTGCAGCCCTGGCCCAGGCTGACCATGCAAGCTATGGCGCGTTCAGCCTGTATTTCGGTCTGCTGCTGGGCTTGGTGATGTACAACTTGCTGCTGTACGTCTCGCTACGCGACAACATTTATCTGAGCTATGTAGGCTTTGCCACCGGCATGGTCTTCGGCCAACTGGGGCTGACCGGCTTTGGTGAAGAATTTATCTGGCCCAACACACCATGGTGGGGCAATATTGCAGCCCAGTTCAGCATGTCGGTAGCTGGTTTTTTTGCTGCCCTGTTTGCGCGCCAGTTTCTGGGCACGGCCATGCGGGCACCGGTGGCGGACAAAATACTGCAAGGCTTGGCCGGATTGATGGCCCTAACCGCCGTCTGCGTACTGACCCTGCCCTACCATCTGTGTGCCTGGCTGATCAATATCGACGGAATCCTGTTTACCTGTGTGCTGGTCGGTGTCAGCATCCACTGCCTGCTGCAAAAACACTTGGGGGCACGCCACTTCAGTTTTGCCTGGGGCACCCTGCTGCTGGGTGTGCTGGTCACCGCCCTGCACAACCTGGGCTTGCTGCCCTCCCACCCCTTCATCACCCATGCCATGCTGATCGGTTCGGCGGTGGAAATGCTGGCGCTGTCCTTCTCGCTGGCCGATCGCATCCACACCAGCCGCCGCGAGGCCTCTGAAGCCCAGGCGCGCGCCTACCAGAGCGAGCTGGCTGTACTGAACAGCCTGCGCGAAAGCGAGCGCAAGATCGAAGGCCGGGTACAGGAACGCACCCGTGAGCTGGAGAAAGCCAACCACGAGTTACGCCTGAACGAAGAGCAACTGGCCTTGCAGGCCCACCACGACCCGTTGACAGGCCTGGCCAACCGCAAGCTGCTAGGCGACCGGCTGAACGTCGCCATGGAGCATGCCAAACGCAACCAGCAAGGCTTCGCCGTGCTGATGCTGGACCTGGATGGATTCAAACCTGTGAACGACCGTTACGGCCATGCAGCCGGCGATACCGTGCTGCAGTCCGTGGCCCTGCGGCTAACCTCCACCGTGCGCGGCGTAGACACGGTGGCACGCGTGGGCGGCGATGAATTTGTGCTGATACTCGATGCCGTGAGCGATGGCAACACCATGATGTCTATCGCCCGCAAGGTCCGCGACGTCTTGAACACCCCCATCACACTGGACACAGGTGAAATGGTGCAGATCGGCACCAGCATAGGCCTGGCGATTTACCCGGTGGACGGCAGCAACGTGGAAGAGCTGCTGACCGCCGCCGACAACGCCATGTACGCCACCAAAAACTCGCGCTACGCCAGCCTGCAGTAAACACAGGTATTTGGCGCGGCTGCGGCCACGCCACTCAGGGTGGCGAAACCTTTTTCACTTCCACGTCCGTAACGTCAGCGACCTCGGGCGTGCCGCTGCTTGCACGCGGACGCTGCGAGAATCGGTCCACCGTGCGCGCCACATCTTTCCAGCCGGCCGAGTACATGCGCATGGGCGCCACGGGCTGCCCCGTCAGACGAGCCCAAAGGCTACGCAGCAACCACAGCAAGGCAATGCCTGACAGCACCAGCAAGGCGCTGGCGATGAAAACCAAGGCCAGCATCCATACAAAAAGCCGCCAGACAAACTGCCCCATCAAGCGGCCACCTTGCCGAAGCTGAATTGACCCGGCGCCTGGATCGGGTCCACGTCCACCGGAATCACATCCTTGGGCGCAAAGCGGCCCTCCAGCAGCAGCTTGGACAGCGGGTTCTCAATGCGCTGCTGGATCGCACGCTTCAGCGGTCGGGCGCCAAACACCGGGTCGAAGCCGACCTTGGCCAGCTCGGCCAGCGCCGCAGGCGAAACCTGCAGTTCCAGGTCCATCTTCGCCAGCCGGGCCTGCAACACCTTGATCTGGATCGCGGCAATGGCTTCGATATTCTTCGCGTCCAGCGCATGGAACACCACGGTCTCGTCGATACGGTTCAGGAATTCGGGGCGGAAGTAGTTCTTCAGCTCGTCCTGCACCGCGTCCTTGATGTCCTCGTAATCCTGACCCACCATGTTCTGGATGATGGGCGAGCCGATATTGCTGGTCATCACGATCACCGTGTTCTTGAAGTCCACGGTACGGCCCTGTCCATCCGTCAGGCGGCCATCGTCCAGCACCTGTAGCAGCACGTTGAACACGTCGGGGTGGGCTTTTTCCACTTCATCCAGCAGCAGCACGCTGTAGGGCTTGCGGCGCACGGCTTCGGTCAGATAGCCGCCCTCCTCGTAGCCCACGTAGCCGGGCGGCGCACCGATCAGCCGGGCGACGGAATGCTTCTCCATGAACTCGCTCATGTCGATGCGCACCAGGTGGTCTTCGGAGTCGAACATGAAGCCGGCCAGCGCCTTGCACAGCTCAGTCTTGCCCACGCCCGTGGGGCCGAGGAACAGGAAGGAGCCGGTAGGCCGGTTCGGGTCAGACAGGCCGGCGCGCGAGCGGCGGATGGCATTCGCCACGGCGGTGATGGCCTCGTCCTGGCCGACCACGCGGTCGTGCAGCTTGACCTCCATCTGCAACAGCTTGTCGCGCTCACCTTGCATCAATTTGCTGACCGGAATACCGGTGGCGCGCGCCACCACTTCGGCAATTTCCTCGGCGCCGACCTGGGTACGCAGCAGGCGCGGCGCGCTGGTCACGCCCTTGCTGGACTCCTTGTCCTGCGCTTCCTTGAGTTGCTTTTCCAGCTCGGGTAGCTTGCCGTATTGCAGCTCGGCCACCTTGTTGAAATCGCCCTTGCGGGTCAGCTCTTCGATCTGGAACTTCAGCTTGTCGATGGCTTCGCGCACATGCGCGCTGCCCTGGGCCTGGGCTTTTTCCGACTGCCAGATTTCATCGTAATCGGCGATTTCCTTTTGCAGCTTGACGATCTCTTCCTCGATCAGGCTAAAGCGCTTGATCGACGAGTCGTCCTTCTCGCGGCGCACGGCTTCGCGCTCGATCTGCAGCTGGATCAGCCGGCGGTCCAGCTTGTCCATGACCTCGGGCTTGGAATCCATTTCGATCTTGATCTTGGCCGCAGCCTCGTCGATCAAATCGATGGCCTTATCGGGCAAGAAGCGGTCGGTGATGTAGCGGTGGCTCAACTCGGCCGCGGCCACAATGGCCGGGTCGGTGATGTCCACGCCATGGTGCACTTCGTACTTTTCTTGCAGGCCGCGCAGGATGGCGATGGTGGCTTCCACCGTCGGTTCGCCGACCAGGATTTTCTGGAAACGGCGTTCCAAGGCCGCGTCTTTTTCGATGTATTTGCGGTACTCGTCCAGGGTGGTTGCACCCACGCAGTGCAGCTCGCCACGCGCCAGCGCGGGCTTGAGCATATTGCCGGCGTCCATCGCGCCCTCGGCCTTGCCGGCGCCGACCATGGTGTGCAGCTCGTCGATGAAAACGATGGTCTGGCCTTCGTCCTTGGCCAGCTCTTTCAGCACGGACTTCAGCCGTTCTTCGAATTCACCGCGGAACTTGGCTCCGGCCAGCAGGGCCGCCATGTCGAGCGACAGCACGCGCTTGCCTTTGAGCGACTCGGGTACCTCGCCGGCCACGATGCGCTGGGCCAGGCCTTCGACGATGGCCGTCTTGCCCACGCCGGGTTCGCCGATCAGCACCGGGTTGTTCTTGGTACGGCGCTGCAGTACCTGGATGGCACGGCGGATTTCGTCGTCGCGGCCAATTACCGGGTCCAGCTTGCCCATGCGGGCGCGCTCGGTCAGGTCCAGGCAGTATTTCTTCAAGGATTCACGCTGGCCTTCGGCGTCGGCGCTGTCTACCTTGTCGCCGCCACGCACCGCGTCCACCGCGGCTTCCAGCGATTTGCGGGTCAGGCCGTTGGCGCGCACCAGCAGGCCAAAGTCGGACTTGCTGTCGGTCAGCGCCAGCAGGAACAATTCGCTGGATACGAACTGGTCGCCGCGTTTGATGGCTTCCTTCTCAGCGCCCTGCAGCAGGCTGATGAAATCGCGGCTGGGTTGCACCTGGTCTTGCCCGTGCACCGTGGGCAGCTTCTTCAACGCACCCTCGGCGGCGGCCAGCAGGTTGGGCACATTCACGCCCGCACGCTGCAGCAGCGCCTGCGGGCCGTCGTCCTGGCGCAGCATGGCGGCCAGCACATGGGCCGGTTCGATATAGCCGTGGTCGGCACCCAGCGCCAGGCTTTGTGCGTCGCCCAGGGCTTCCTGGAATTTGGTGGTGAGTTTGTCTTGTCGCATCGTGATCTCCAATACCGAGCTACGTGAGGAGAATATGGCCGATTTCAAGACCAAACGGCTGCTCCGCGCTGCCGCAACCTCGCCGGTATTTGATAAAAATCAAGCTCTGGCGCAGTAGTTATCTGCGCCAGCAGCTATCAAAAAAATAGCATCACTGTAAAACCAAGGCCCGCGGCCTGCGATTTAAAATTCGCGCCATGAACATCCACCAGCTCTCGGTCCGCTACCTGGAAGCGCAGGACCGGATACTGGTGCGCGTCAATACCCGCGAAGGCACAGAAATGCGCCTGTGGCTGACGCGCCGCCTGACCCTGGTGCTCTGGCCTACATTGAACCGCGCGGTGGTCGAGCACGCAGCCCGCCAGGAGGACCTGGGCAGCATGCAGCGTGACGAGGTCAGCAAAAAGATTCTGGCCGACTTCCGGCGCGAAGCCGTGCTGCAAGAGACCGACTTCGCCACCCCGTACCAGGATGCCGCCCTGCCCACCAGCTGGCCACTGGGCACCGAGCCCTTGCTGGTCACCGAAGTACGCATCACCCCCGAAGCGAATGGCCCGCTGAAAATCGCCTTCAACGAGCAGCTGCCCGAGCAGGACAATCCACGTGGCTTCCAGGTCGAGCTGGCGCCGCCGCTGGTGCACGGCCTGGTGCAATTGCTGGAACGCGCGCTGCACCTGTCCGCCTGGGGCCAGGGCCATGAGCTGGCCGGCAGCGCACAGGCCCAGGCGAGCGACATGCCGGACCCGGAAGAGCGGCCCAAGTACCTGAACTGAATACAATAACGGCATGCCTACCCGCGCACCACTCCGTTCCACACCGCTGCCCTGCAGCCGTGGCGGCGTGTCTGCCGGTGCCGCTAAAAAACCCCAGCTCATCTGACCGGAGCTGCGGTTCCGTCCTCAGATGAGCGATGGAACCGATACCTCCCCTCCCCCTTCGGCCCGCGCTCCTTTGACGATGGTTACCCCATCGGTCTGTTATCAACAAAGGATGCAGTGTGAGCGCTTCGAACGATTTCTCTGGCGATTTTTCTGGTTTATGGATTCCCCTGGTCACCCCGTTCCACCACGGGGCGGTAGACCACCCTGCGCTGGCCCGGCTGGTGAAAAACCTGCGAGGCAGCGGCATTGCAGGCTTCGTCGCCTGCGGCTCTACCGGTGAGGCAGCGGCCCTGGATGCCGATGAACAACAAGCTGTACTGGACACGGTACTGGAGGCAGCCCAAGGCCTGCCCGTAGTGATGGGCCTATCGGGCTACCACCTGCCCAAGATGCGGGGCAGCGTGGCCGCCACCAGCCGACAGGGTGTTGCCGGCCTGCTGCTGGCCGCACCTTGCTATATCCGCCCCTCGCAAGCCGGGCTGCTGCAGTGGTTCACAGCCTTGGCCGAGGCATCCGAAGTGCCGGTAATCATCTACGACATTCCCTACCGCACCGGCGCCACGCTGGAGCTGACCACCCTGCTGCAGCTGGCCCAGCACCCGCGCATCCAGGCCGTCAAGGACTGCGGCGGCGATGCAGCCAAGACGGCGGCCCTGATCGCCAGCGGTGCGCTGCAGGTGCTGGCCGGTGAAGACGCGCAAATCTTCAGCACCCTGGCCCAGGGCGGAGCGGGCGCCATTGCCGCCAGCGCCCATGGGCATACGCAGCGTTTTGTACAAGTCATGCAAGCCATTGCAGCAGGTGATCTGGCGCAGGCCCGCGCGCTGTGGCAGCCGCTGTTGCCCTGGATCAGCGGTCAGTTCGCCGAGCCCAACCCCGGCCCCATCAAGGGCTGGCTGGCCCGCCACGGCCAGATGCAAGCCGAGCTGCGCGCGCCGATGACGCCGGCATCCAGCGCCCTGGTGGACCGGTTGATTGCGCTGGAACAAGGTTTCCCCGCGCTGAGTCCGCTCTAACCGCTCAGGCGTTCTGCGCCTGTATGCCCCAGCGGGCCAGTGCTGCGTCGTCGCTGACCCGCGCATCCACCCAGCGCGCGCCGCTGGGGGTTTGTTCCTTCTTCCAGAACGGTGCCTGGGTTTTCAGATAGTCCATCAGGAACTCGCAGGCCTGGAAGGCCTCACCCCGGTGGGCCGAACTGACGGCCACCCAGACGATCTGGTCCAACGGCTGCAAAAGTCCCACGCGATGGATCACCTGGGCGGCGTAGATGTTGAAGCGGGCCAGGGCCTGGTCCACCATGGCCTCGATAGCACGCTCGGTCATGCCGGGGTAGTGCTCCAGCTCCAGGCTCAGCACCTCGCCAGCGCTGTCCGGGTGGAAGTCGCGCACTACGCCGACAAAGCTGCACACCGCACCCACGCGCCGGTCGTGCTGGCGCAAGGCGGCGATTTCGCTGCTGGGGTCGAAGTCCTGGGTCTGTATGCGTACACGGGGCGGGTTCATCGGGGCATTTTGCCAGCCACCATGGGATACAGTTTCTACCCTACCGACATTGAGGAGATGCGTTTGACCACACCCCGCTACACCCTGGCAGTCCACGGCGGCGCCGGCACCATGGCCCGCGGCGCTACCGACGAAGCGCCTTACCATGCCGGCCTGCATGCCGCGCTGGCGGCCGGCGAGGCCATCCTGGCCCAAGGCGGCAGCGCGCTGGATGCCGTGGTGGCAGCCGTCACCGCGCTGGAAGACGAACCCCTGTTCAACGCCGGGCGCGGCTCGGTCTATACCTCCACCGCCGAACATGAAATGGACGCCGCCGTGATGGATGGGCGCAACCTGGCTGCTGGCGCCGTGGCCACGGTACGCACGCCGCGCAACCCGGTGCAGCTGGCGCGGGCGGTGATGGATTCGCGCTTTGTGCTGCTCAGCGGCGACGGTGCCGAAGCCTTCGCCCGCGAACACGGCTTTGAGGCCATGCCGCCAGAGTACTTCCATACCGCCCACCGCCTGGAGCAATTGCAACGCCTGCAGGCCCAGGACGGCGGCCAGCGCATGCAGATGGACCACACACCTACAGCACCGCTGGACGAAACCCGCAAGTTCGGCACCGTGGGCGCCGTGGCGCTGGACAGTGCGGGCCACCTGGCCAGCGCCGTATCCACCGGCGGCATGACCAACAAGCACCCAGGCCGCATTGGCGATTCGCCCCTGGTGGGCGCTGGCATTTACGCCAATGACCAAAGCTGCGCCGTTTGCGCCACCGGCTCAGGCGAATACTTTATCCGCGCCTGCGTGGGCCACGACATCCACGCGCGCATGGCCTATGCCGGTGCCACGCTCAGCGAGGCCAGCCAGGCAGCGCTGGCACAAGTAGGTCAGTTGGGGGGAGAAGGCGGCGTGATCGCAGTGGACCGCCAGGGCAACATTGCCCTGCCCTTCATCAGCGCCGGCATGTACCGGGGCTGGGTGCGCGCCGGAGAAGCCCCGCAGACGCGCATTTTTGAGGACTGAAACGCCGTAAAAAAAGCAGCTACGCTATTGAAAACGTAGCTGCTTGCGCAGGTAGAACCTACGCCAGAGGCTTATTTTTCAGCGAACGCGCGTTCGACCACGAAATGGCCGGGCGTCGAGGTATTGCCCTCCACAAAGCCACGCTCTTCCAGCATGTGCTTCAGGTCTACCAGCATGCCGGGGCTGCCGCAGAGCATCACACGGTCGATGGCGGGGTCGAACTCTGGCAGCTCCAGGTCTTTGAACAACTTGCCGTTTTGCAGCAACTCGGTGATGCGGCCCATATTGCGGTAGGACTCGCGGGTCACTGTGGGGTAGTAGCGCAGCTTGTCGGTCACCATCTCGCCCAGGAATTCGTGGGCAGGCAAATGTTCGGTCAGCATATCGTGGTAGGCCAGCTCTTCCACCTGGCGCACGCCGTGCACCACGATCACCTGGTCGAAACGTTCATAGGTTTCGGGGTCGCGCACGATGCTCAGGAACGGCGCCAGGCCGGTACCGGTGGACAGCAGATACAGGTGCTTGCCGGGCAGCAGGTAATCGGTCACCAGGGTGCCAGTGGGTTTCTTGCCGACGATGATGGTGTCACCAACCTTGATGTTCTGCAGGCGCGAGGTCAGTGGGCCGTCCGGCACCTTGATGCTCAGAAACTCCAGGTGCTCTTCGTAGTTGGCGCTGGCGATGCTGTAGGCACGCAGCAGCGGCTTGCCGTCTTCCTTGCGCAACCCGATCATGGTGAAGTGGCCGTTGCTGAAGCGCAGCGAGGGATCGCGGGTAGTGGTGAAGGAGAACAGGCGGTCGGTCCAGTGGTGCACGCTCAGGACAGTTTCTTCGTTAAAAGCACTCATAAGGGGTAGCTTGGCTAGGTGGTGAAATTAGCCCCTATTTTCCTACACTGCAGCGGCGTCCCAAGTCCAGAGCGATTCCCCCCGCGGCACCCAAGGTAAAACCAAAAGAAATATACATATGGCGTAGGTAGAATCTGCGCAAGCAGCTATGTTTTCAATAGCAAAATAATTTTTCAAGCCTTGGGCGGGTCGGTACTCCTGGCCATGCACAGTGCAAAAAACGCCAGCAGGTAGGGCAGAAAAGCCACGCGCGGCACGTCCATCACGCTGCTGACCAGCCCCACCAGCGACACACCGATCAAGGACGCTGCCAGATAAGGCGCCAGCGGCTGCTGCCGCGCCCGCCCCAGCAACAAATGCCACAGGGCCCAGCCCACCAACAGCAACCACAGCACCAAGCCCAGTGCCCCGCGCTCGATCAATAGCTCCAGGTACAGGTTATCGATATGCCAGGGCAGAAAGTAAATGCGTTCAGCCGGAAACCAGCGTGCCAGGCCCTGGGCAAAGTCGCCGTTGGCCAGCAGTTCCTTGCCGTTGCGCCCGGCCAGGCCAATGGACTGGAAGTCAGCATGCGTGCCGCCACCAAACACCGAAACCGACAACATGCCCAGCCGCGGCGCATACCAGGGCATGCGTTTGAATTGCGGGCCATGCAGTGGCAGGTCGATCTGCTGCCAAGGTGACTCGGTGGGCGCCAACTGCAGGAATGCGTCCTGGCAACGCCCTGGGTAGAGCAAATGCCGCTCGCACAGCTGCAGGTAGACCTCCACCGGCGCATCCACACGCACCCGCAGCTTGGCCCGGTACGATTCGGTCGGCTCCAGCCGCACCCGCTGGGTCAGGGAAAAATAGGCGTCCAGGTCGGGGTCGGTGTCCGGGCCGTGCAAACGCATGAAAGGCCGCTGCACACCCGGTTCTGCCTGCAATGTGACGTGCCCGGGCCATTCCCCCTCGGGGTAGTTGTGCGCATAGTGGCTGGGCAAGCGGCCCAGGCCTATGCCCAGCCATTGGTCCACCGGGTCGTCGCGCAAATCCAGGCCGCGCTGCCAATGTTCCAGACGGCTGCCGAAGTCGCGCTCGGTATGCGCCAGGCGCTCGGCCATGAAGCTGCCGCCCTGCAACACGCCCACGATCTCGCCCAACAAAGCCAGGGCCAGCAAGCAGGCCGCCGGGGCTCGCCAGCCCGGCCAGCGGCGCTGCCACAGGACGTCCAGCCAGGTGCGCAGGTCCAGCCCGGCACGCTGCAGCCAAAACCATACGCCCAGCAACAACACCGGCGCCGCCATGGACAGGTAGACGCCGCGCGCAAACGTGGTCAAGCCTGCATAGGCAACGGCCAGCGCCAATATGGCCCCGAATCCCCATTGCCAGGGTCGGCGGGCCGAACGCAGAGCCCAAACCGCAAAAGGTGTGCTCAGCGCTAAATAGGCGTCTATGGCCGCCCCGCCCACATGCATCTCCCAAAACCACGCCGTCGTACGGTACTTGCTGGTGAAGTTGAACAGATTGGGAAATGCAGCGCGCTCCGACAACACGGCCAGGGTTACCAGCACCAAGCCCGTCAGCATGCCCCAGGCCAGGGCGCGCTCCACCGCTGCAGGCGCACGCGCCACGGTCTCGCGCAGCAAAGGCAGGCACAGCAGCGCCCACAGCAGGCTTTTGGCCACCCGCAGGCTGTTCAGCGGGTCGGCATAGCCCTGGAACCAAGCCCAGGTCCAACCGCCTGCATCCCAGCCGCCACGCAGCAAGGCCAGCATGCCGGCCGCCGCCAGCAGAGCCGGCAATACCGTTGCCGACGAGCGCCATTGCAACGCAGGTCTGGCCTGTGCAGGGGAAAAGGCCCAACGGCCATAGCCAGCAGCCAGCACTGCCAGCAGCAGCACGTCGAACTCTTCAAAGACCACCCAACCTGTCCAGGGAGAAAAATTCAACCAGGGCAGGCAGGCAGGCACCAGGAACAGCCAGGCACCGGGCAGCCAGAACATCACCATGCACAGGGTGTAGAAGCCCGCCAGCACCAGCATGGGCGTGACGGGATGTGCCAGCGCCAGGCCACAGCCCGCACCGAAACACGCAAGCGCCAGCAGCGCTGAGACGGCGCGGCGCAAAGTCACCCGCTAAACCAGCACCGTCAAACCAGCACTTCCACGCAAGCCGGATGGCCCAGGAAGCCCTGCGGACTGGCACTGGCACCATAAGCGCCCGACTGGAACACCACCACCAGGTCCCCCTCTTGCGCCGTGGGCAAGACCATGCGGTCGCCCAGCAGGTCCAGCGGAGTGCACAAGGGGCCGACCACAGACGCCGGCTCGGTCTCCGTCGCACCCATGCGGTTGCCAATGGCCACCGGGTAGTTCTTGCGTATCACCTGGCCGAAGTTGCCCGAGGCCGACAAATGGTGGTGCAGGCCACCGTCCGTCACCAAAAAGACCTGGCCGCGCGAGATCTTGCGGTCCAGCACACGCGCCACATACACACCGGCCTCGCCCACCAGATAACGGCCGAGTTCGATCACGAATGCGGCTTGCGGCAGCTCGGTCCTGGCGCGCTCGGCCAGGGCGGCCAGGTTGTCGCCAATCGGCTGCAAGTCGATGCGCTGCTCGCCAGGGAAGTAGGGAATGCCGAAGCCCCCGCCCAGGTTCAGAAAGCGCACCGGCAGAGGTGCACTATCGGCCAGGCGCACGGCCAGGGCATAGGATTTTTGCTGGGCTTCGCAAATCGACTCAGGCTTCAGATTCTGCGAGCCGGCGAACAGGTGAAAGCCCTCAAACGCCAGGCCCGCCTGGCCTATGGCAGCCAACAGTTCGGGCATCTGCTCCACGTCCACGCCGAACTGCTTGGGGCCGCCGCCCATCTTCATGCCCGAGCCCTTGAGCTCGAAGTCGGGGTTGACGCGCACGGCCACGCGGGCCGGCAACCCCAGGTCTTGCGAAATTTCTGCCAGCAGGTGCACTTCGCGCATGGATTCCAGGTTCACCAGCACGCCCGAGGCCACGGCCTGGCGCAGCTCGGACTCGCGCTTGCCAGGGCCGGCAAAACTGATCTCCTGCGGGTCGGCACCGGCATCCAGCGCCACCTTGAGCTCGCCTGCGGAGGCCACGTCAATGCCGTCCACCAAACCCGCCATCAGGCCGACAACAGCTGGCATGGGGTTGGCCTTCATGGCGTAGTGCAGCTTGACGCTGGCCGGCAAGGCCGCGCGCAGTTCGGCCACACGTTGGCGCAGCTGCGACCGGTCATAGGCATAGAACGGCGTCTGCCCCACCCGCGCCGCCAGCTGCGACAAAGGCATACCGCCCAGCACCAGCTCGCCGTTCTGAACGGGAAACTGCGACAAAGGGGCGTGGACTGGGATGGTGCGTTCGATAGCGGTCATAAGGCTTAGAGGTTGGACTGGCGCTCGGCCCAGCCGGTAGACAGTAATTTGCGGTCGATCTTGCCATTCGGGTTGCGCGGCAAGGGACCGGCGACCACCTCGACACCCGACGGCACCATATAGGCCGGCATGCGCGCCTTACAGACGCTCAGCAAGGCAGCGGTGTCCAGCGTGGCGCCGTCAGGCGCGGTAGCAATCACCTGGATCGCCTGGCCCCAGGCCGGATGTTCCACGCCAAAGGCCACACATTCGCCCACCAGCTTGGTGGCGTACAGCACCTCTTCCACCTCGGTCGGGCTGACACGGTAGCCGGACGACTTGATCATCTCGTCGCGCCGGCCGATGAAATAGAGGAAGCCTTCAGCATCCATGCGCACGGTGTCACCCGAGAAAACTGCATATTCAGGCAGCTGCAGGCCGGGCTGGCGGCCCGGCGCGTCAGAGGCCAGTAATTTGTAGCGTTCTGCGGTTTTTTCCGCGTCGTTCCAGTAGCCCATGCCGACCAGCGCGCCGCGGTGCACTAACTCACCGGGTTCATCTGGCGCACATGGGCTGCCGTCTTCACGCAGCACCAGGATTTCGGCATTCGGAATGGCCTTGCCGATGGAGTCGGGGCGGCGGTCCACTTCGGCCGGTGGCAAATAGGTGGAACGGAAGGCCTCGGTCAGGCCGTACATCAGAAACGGCAGGCTTTGCGGGACGCGCTGGCGCAGCAAGTCCAGGGTTTCGCGCGGCATGCGGCCACCGGTGTTGGCAAAGTAGCGCAGCTTGGCACCAATCTCGGCTGGCCACTCCAGCTGGGTCAGCTGGATGTACAACGGGGGCACGGCGGTCAGGCCGGTCACACCTTCGCGGGCCATGGCTTTCAGCACATCGCGCGGCATCAGGTAGTTCAGCAGCACCACACGGGCACCCACGTGGAAAGCCGTGGTCAGCTGGCTGAAGCCCGCGTCAAACGACAAAGGCAAGGCAGCCAACAAGGTGTCAGCGCAGGTATTCTCTAGATAGCTTGCTACACTTTTTGCACCAGCCACCATATTCCGGTGCGACAGCACCACGCCCTTGGGCTTACCGGTACTGCCCGAGGTGTAGAGGATGGCGGCCATGTCGGTGTCGATGACCCGGTGGCCGGCACGGGGTGCAGCAGCCAGAAAATCGGGCCAGGCCGTATGCGACAGTGCCGGGGCCGGTTGCGGCACGGCATCGGTCACCACCACATGCCGCAGATCAGGGCAATCGCCCAGCACACCGGCCAGCAGGGCCAGGCGCTCCGGCGAAGTCACCAGCACCCGTACATTGCAGTCCTGCAATATGAAAGCCACTTGCTCGGGCTTGAGCAAGGGGTTCAGTGGCACGAATACCGCGCCAGCCGCCGGTGCGCCAAAGCTGGCCACCACGGTTTCAAAGCGCTTTTCCAGGTAGATCGCCACCCGCTCGCCCCTGCCTATGTCCAGCGCCATCAAGCCGGCAGCAAATTGGGACACGGCGGTCTGCAGCTCGCCGTAGGCCATGGACACCGCGCCATAGGTCAGCGCTTTATCCAGCGGAGCCCGCTGCGCCGCACAGGCTATGAGTTCATGCAAAAGTGTGGATTCACGCATAGGAATGGGGCTGGAGTCGTGGAAACGGGAGTCGCAAAAGTATCTCACAGCGCTTGGGGCACACGCGGCGGCAATCTGCAATTGGCGCCGCCTAAAATGCGCCCTACTTTTAGCCAAACACAACAGGGGTTCCCATGGATGTCACACAGGAGGTCAAGCAAGTTCTGGACGAGATTCTGAGCCTGAATGGCCGCAGCGCCGCTTTTACCCGCGAAACCCATTTGCTCGGAGCGATTCCCGAACTGGACTCCATGGCCGTGGTGTCCTTGATCACCCGCCTGGAAGAACATTTTGGCTTGACGGTGGACGACGACGACATGGATGGCTCCACCTTTGCCACCGTAGGTAGCTTGGCCGACTTCGTCAGCGAAAAACTCGCGGCCTGAGAGCGGCCCGGCCCGATGGACGCTTTCTTCCTGCCCGGATCATCCGGCCAGCGGTTTTGCATTTTTCACCCGGCCCAGGGCGCAACCACACGGGGCTTGGTGGCCTACGTGCATCCCTTCGCCGAGGAGATGAACAAATCCCGCCGCATGGCGGCTTTGCAGGCGCAAACCCTGGCCGCCGCCGGCTACGCCGTGCTGCAACTGGATTTGCGAGGCTGTGGAGATAGCTCCGACGATTTTGGCGATGCCAGCTGGCAGGACTGGGTGGACGATGTGGTCCTGGCATGCCAATGGCTGCGCCGCCAGAACGATGCACCTTTATGGCTGTGGGGCCTGCGCGCCGGTTGCCTGCTGGCCGCGCAAGCCGCACAGCAACTGGATGGCCCCTGCAACTTTCTGTTCTGGGCGCCCACGCCTGCAGGCAAGCCGCTGCTGCAACAGTTCATGCGCCTGAAAGCCGCTGGCGACATGGCCGACGGTAATGCCAAAGCCGCCATGGAGGCCCTGCGCCAACAACTAGCGTCTGGCTCGGCGGTCGAGATTGCCGGCTATACCGTGTCTGCAGCATTGGCATCGGGTCTGGAACAAGCCACGCTGACGCCACCGCCCACCGTGGGCCGGCTGGAGTGGCTGGACCTGTCCACCAAACCAGACGCCACGCTACCGCCTGCCGCCGCCAGGCCCTTACAGGCCTGGCAGTCCGCCGGCTTTGCAGTTCGCAGCCAGGTCGCCATGGGCCCTGCGTTCTGGCAGACCAGCGAAATCGAAGAGGCGCCGGCCTTGCTCAGCGCCACCCTGGCAGCCCTGTCTGCGCCCGCGCCATGAAGCCATCCGAACATGCATTGCTGATTGCCCGCCCGGACAGCACCCTGGTGGGAGTTCTGAGCCTGCCTGCCCAGCCTGCAGCAACCGCCGTGGTGGTGGTGGTGGGCGGCCCCCAGTACCGCGTAGGCAGTCACCGTCAGTTCGTACTGCTGGCCCGCCGGCTGGCAACCGCAGGGTATGCCGTGCTGCGCTTTGACTACCAGGGCATGGGTGACAGCAGCGGCTCCGCAGTAGATTTTCTAGCCGCCACGCCGGATATCGCAACGGCCATCCAGGCGCTGCAAGACCGTGTGCCACAGGCGAAAAATATCGTTTTGTGGGGTTTATGTGACGCAGCTTCGGCGGCGCTCTTGTATGTGCAACAAACCCAGGACCCCCGGGTGACCGGCCTGTGCCTGCTGAACCCCTGGGTGCGTTCCGAAGCCAGCCTGGCACGGACCCAGGTCAAGCACTATTACCTGCAGCGCCTAATGCAGCCCGCGTTCTGGAGCAAATTGCTCAGCGGCAAGGTCGCCCTGGGTGCCCTGAGCGGTTTGGTGCAAAACTTACGCACAGCCTTTTCTGCCGCGGGTCCGGCACAAACCGCCAAGGCTCCGTTTCAACAACGCATGGCCAGTGCCTGGAAGGATTTCTCAGGCCCCATACTTTTGCTGTTGAGCGGAAACGACTTCACCGCCAAGGAGTTCCTAGAATATGCTGGCACTGATACGGCATGGTCAGGCGCGTTCCAGCACCCCCAGCTGCTGCGCCAGGACTTGCCCGACGCAGACCATACTTTCTCCAATGCAGTGGCGCAAACCCAGGTGGAAAACATGACTCTTGACTGGCTTTCCACACACACAAGCGGTCACAAGCAGACCCCACCGGACAGGAGCATGGCATGATGCAATTGATCAAAAAAACGATGCCATTGGTACTGGCACTGTTATGCACACTGGGCACTGAGGTGGCTTTGGCACAGCAGGCCGGTGGCGAGGATTGCGGCGCGCTCACCAATGCCTTTGGGCCTTACGACTACCGGGTGGAACGGGGTAATAACCTGAGCCTGGTAGAGGGCGCCCACTTCACCCCACCCGTGGAAGCGCTCATCAAAGGCAATGCCGGCTACATTGGCGGCGATCTGGATTACACGCTGCGTGCGTTCCCCAACCACCATCGCGCACTGATGTCCGTCATGCGCTACGGGGAGAAAATGAAAAAGCCGCACCCCTCGGACCTGCGGTATTCGGTGGAGTGCTATCTCGAACGCGCCGTACGCTTCCGCCCGGATGACGGAATCGCACGCATGCTGTATTCCATGTTTCTGGCCAAGGGCAACCGCGTGCCAGAAGCGATAAAACAACTGGACATTGCCGCAAGCAATGCCGAGAACCAGGACAACCCCTTCACCCACTACAACCTGGGCCTGAATTACATGGACCTGAAGGAATATGCCAAAGCCGAAGAACAGGCCCATAAGGCATATGGAATGGGCTTTTTACAACCCGAGTTGAAAGATCGCCTCAAAGCCCTGGGGAAATGGACCGACAAGGCGACGGACAACCCCGATAGCAGCGCCTCAGCACCGGCTGAAGCAGCCAGTGCGGCCGCAACGCAACCCTAGAAGGCGCATTTCTTGTATTCCGCCTCCCAACCTGTAGCAGCCCATCGACCGCCGCTGCCACGCGGTCCGGTGCTGGACTGGTCCAGCTTTCAACGCGTGGACGCGCCTGGCGTTCCCAGCATCGAGAGCCTGGCCCACACCGCATTCACCACCAGTGGGCGGGCGGCCATTTACCAGGCGCTGCTGCAACTCAAGCTGCCTGCTGGCAGCACGGTGCTGGTACCCACCTACCACTGTCCGACCATGGTGGCCCCGGTACTGCTGGCCCAACTGGAAGTCGCGTATTTCGGCCTGCAGCCGAATGGTCTGCCTGACCTCGGCGGCATTCCTGCCGAGCTGGCAAACAAAAGCCGGGCCATGCTGGTGTCCCATTATTTCGGTTTGGCCAACTCCTTGGCCGACGTGCGCAAATGGTGTGACATGCACGGTATCGCGCTGATAGAAGATTGCGCGCATTGCTACTTCGGTGAAGCCGGGGACAGAACCGTAGGCGCCTGGGGCGACTTTTCCACGGCAAGCCTATCGAAATTCTTGCCCGTGCCGGAAGCCGGGCTACTGGCCTCGGCACTGCACCCCATCAAGCCCATGGACTTGGCCAAGCCCAATTTGAAGGCCCAAGTCAAAGGCTGGGTAGACGTCATAGAGCTGGCAACACGCTACCAACGCCTGGCAGGCATACGCCCGGTGCTGGCGTCCTTGTTCAAGTTCAAGAATGCACGTAGCCCCCAGGTGCAGGCGCACACGGAAACAACAGCCCCCGCCCCGGCAGCCAATATGATGCGCGACTGCGATATGGACCGCATTGGCCAGACACCGCTGTGGGCCTCCATGGCACTCAAGTCCATGCTGCCACGGGGTCGCATCATTGCCCGGCGCCAGCGCAACTTCAGCCGCTACATTCCGTATTTTGTGGATACCCCGGGTGCACGCCCGCTGTTTGCCGACCTTCCGGCCGCTGCGGAACGTGCCGCTCCCTATGTATTTCCGCTCTGGGTGGACAAGCCTGAAGCGGTTTACCAGGCACTGCGCCGCATGGAATTGCCGGTATTCCGCTGGGACCGCATCTGGCCGGGTACTCCGACCATTGCAGGCGACGTGGGTCTGTTATGGAGCCACCACGTGCTGCAGTTGCTGTGCCACCAGGATCTGGATGACGCAGATATCGACCGCACAGCGCAGGCCATTCTGCAGCTGCTGCGAAACAGCAGCGTCTGAACGCGTCCGCTTACCCATTACCCCCTATTCCATGCAATCCTCTCCCCTCCAATGGCAAAACCTGCCCGCCAGCGACCTGCAGAAAACCGTCAGCCTGCGCGCCGAGTGGGACCGCCTGAACCAGGAGCGCAGCAACCTGCCCTTCATGACGGCCGATGCCATCCAGCTAGCCATCCAGATATTCGGCGCCGGCAACGAACGGCTGCTGGTCGCCCGGCAGGCCAACAGCCTGGTTGCCATGCTGATCGTGGTGCCAGCGGGACGTTTCCAATGGAGAACCTTTCAGCCATCCCAACTACCGCTGGGTGCCTGGGTGGCATCCAACAGTCTTACGGCTTCGAAGCTGGCGCGCAGCGTGTGCTGCGGCCCGCTGGGCCTGTGCCTGGGCTTTTCGCTGACGCAAGTCGATCCTTTGCTGGCACCACGCGAAGCCGAGCTGTCCGACACTAAACCCATGGACTACATCGATACCGGCTGGATCGATATCGCTGGTAGCTATGAAGACTACTGGGCGGCACGCGGCAAAAACCTGCGGCAGAACATGCGCAAGCAACGCAACAAGCTGGCCGCCGAAGGCGTGGTCACCGCAATGCGCAGCTTCACCGCCCCAGAGGACATGCCAGACGCCATTGCCCGCTATGGTGCATTGGAAAGCGCAGGCTGGAAAGCCGGCAAGGGTACGGCCATCCACCCCGAAAACGACCAAGGGCGCTTCTACATCCAGTTGCTGCAAACCGCAGCACGTCAAGGTGGGGCCGTGGTGTTCGAGTACCTGTTCAACGGGAAAACCGTGGCCTTGAACCTGTGCCTGCAACGCGCAGGCATGCTGGTGATTCTGAAAACCACCTACGACGAAAGCATACAGGCCTACTCCCCGGCATTTTTGCTCAGCCAGGACGTGCTGGAAAAGCTGTTCGCCGAGGGCCAGATCCACCGGCTGGAATACTACGGCCGCATGATGGAATGGCATACCCGCTGGACCGAAAACCAGCGCGGCCTCTACCACCTCACCAGCTACCGCTGGCCCTGGTTGAAGAGCCTGGCTGAACGCCGGCGCCAAATGCAGGCTAGCGCTGCAGTACCGGCGCCTGCCGCAGAGAACCCCGCCAAGGCTACCGCAACGGCAGAGTAGGAGCACCATGATCACGGTCATCATCCCTTACTACCAGCGAGAGGCCGGCATTCTCGCTAAGGCCCTGGCCAGCGTTGCCGCGCAGCAGCCTGCGGGCATGCCCATCCAGGTATTGGTGGTGGACGATGCCTCGCCGACACCTGCAGAACCCGAGGTTGAAGCCATCGGAGCGTTCAGCAGCCAAGTGAGAATCATCAAGCAGCCCAATGGCGGCCCAGGTGCGGCGCGCAACACAGGCATAGACCACGCCCCCGTGGGGACCCGCTACATCGCATTTCTGGATTCGGACGACATCTGGTCCAACGACCATCTGGCACGCGCCACCGCGGCGCTAGGCTCGGGTTACAACTTTTATTTCGCCGACCATTTCCAGCTGGGGGCCACCGTAGGCGCATTTGCCCGCGCCGGCCGCATCCAACCAGACAAGCACCCGCAGCTACCCGATACCTTCCCCGGCTTGCATGCCTACCAGGGCGATTTGCTGGACCAGATCATCCGCGGCAATGTGATCGGCACCTCCACCGTCGTGTACGACCTGCAAAAGTTTCCAGACAAGCGCTTCAAAGTCGAATTTACCAACGCCGGTGAAGACTATCTTTTCTGGATGGACATCGCCCATAGCGGCGCCAAAGTGGCTTTCTCCAGCACCTGCGAGGCGCATTACGGACGCGGAGTGAACATCTTTGCCGGCACCGGTTGGGGGACTGAAAAGCACCTGCTGCGCCTGCACAACGAAATCAAGTACCAAAAGCTGACCTGCCAGCTATTCCCGGTCACGCCGGTCCAGCGCGCCCACATCAACGCCAGCCTGTCCAGGCTGCGCAAAGCCTTTGCCAGTGATCTACTGCACCGGGTGGCGCACCGCAAAAAGATCCCCATGGGACTGCTGTGGCGGCATCTGCAACTGGACCCGTTGAGCTTCTTGCTGATGCCGTTGTCGCTAGCGAGCGGGCTGCTCCAACGCGGCAAGAGTTGAGTGCGACTGGAACTTGAGTGCGCATATCGTCGCTATCAAACTCGTAGCTAGTCCCGCCCAATATACCTGTGCCAAGCCGTATTTTGAGCTGATATATCCCCCCATCAAAGCACCCAGCACGCCAGGGCAACCATAGCCCAGCACGGTGTACAAAGCCTGGCCACGTCCTCGCAGACGGCCCGGAAAATAGTGTGACAGCAGCGCAATGCAGGCGCCATGGTGGGCCGCGAACGTCAGGGCATGCAGGGTCTGGGCCAGCACCAATACCCACAGCACATGGGCGCTGCTGGCCGTCAAAACCATGCGCACGGCCATGGCCAGCGCCGCAAACATCAGCCAGCGCGGCAGGCCAACGCGGGGCAACCACCGACTTTGGGTAAAAAACCAGGCCACCTCGGCCACCACCGACACCGCCCACAGCAAGCCTATGGTGGTCTTGCTATAGCCCAACGCATCCAGGTACAGCGAGAAAAACACATTGATGCCTGTATGCGACAGCACTTGGAAAAAGCAGCTGACGAACATCCAGCGTACCGCCCGCTGGCGCAGGATAGGCCAGATCGGCGGCCGTGGCTGCTGGGTGTGTACGGCCTCCTTGGTGTTTGGCATCCAGGCGCTGCTGGCCAGCAGCACCAGCAGACTCAACCAGGTCACACCCGGAAAACCCTGCATGCCAAACCGATCAAACCACATGCCACACAGCAAGACCGACAGCATGAAACCCAGCGAACCCCACAGGCGCACACGCCCATAGCGCTGGGCGTTGAAGCCACCGTCGCGGCTGACCAGCTCAGCCATGGCGGCTTCGCTCATCGGGGTCATAGAGCTGGTATGGGTGTACAGCAGCAACAACACGGCACCCAGCCAGACCAGGCCCCAGTCCAGCGCCAGCCCCAAAGAAACCACCAGTGCCGCCAAGGCGCAATAGCGCAGCAACGCCACCCGTTCGCCGGTATGGTCGCTCAACGCACCCCAGCCATAAGGTGCAAACAACCGGGTCGCGGCCTGGATGGAGGTCAGCATCGAGATCGTGACCAAACCCAGGCCCTGGCTCTTCAGCCAGAGCGGCAGGTAGGAAGTAAAAAACCCGGCATGCGCAAAATAGCAGGCCGAAAACACGGCAAACGGCGCCAGCTGGCGGCGACCCACCAGCCCTGCGGGTGCCGTGGCGGGCATCAGCCGGCCGACGATGCTATCGGGCCTACCGCCTGCACCACATCTGCATTCTGGGCGCGCTGGCGCAGGGCATGCTCCATCACCACCAAGGCCAGCAAAGCCTCCACGATAGGTGTGGCACGGATACCTACGCAGGGGTCGTGCCGCCCCTTGGTCACCACCTCGGTAGACACCCCTTGCGTGTCGATGGACTCGCGCGGCGTGATGATGGAGCTAGTGGGCTTGATGGCGATAGACACTTCCAGATCCTGTCCGGTGCTGATACCGCCCAGAATGCCGCCTGCGTTATTGCTACGGAAACCCTGTGGCGACAGCGAATCGCCGTGCATGCTGCCACGCTGGGCCACACTGGCAAAACCGGCACCAATTTCCACACCCTTGACGGCATTCAGCCCCATCATGGCGAAGGCGATATCTGCGTCCAGCTTGTCGTACAGCGGTTCGCCCAGACCCACTGGCACGCCCGAGGCCGTAACACGGATGCGTGCGCCGCAGGAGTCGCCGGCCTTGCGCAACGCGTCCATATAGTCTTCCAGAGCCGATACATCGGCCACCGGGGCGAAAAACGGGTTGTTCGGCACATGCTCCCAGCTGTCGAAGGGAATGGCCAAGTCGCCCACCTGGGTCATGCAGCCGCGAAACACCACGCCGTATTTCTCGGCCAGCCATTTTTTGGCGACCGCACCCGCAGCCACCGTAGGTGCCGTCAGGCGGGCCGACGAGCGGCCACCGCCACGCGGATCGCGGATGCCAAACTTGTGCCAGTAGGTGTAATCGGCGTGGCCGGGGCGAAAGCTCTGCGCGATGTTTTGATAGTCCTTGCTGCGCTGGTCGGCATTGCGGATCAGCAGCGCAATCGGCGTGCCGGTGGTCTTGCCTTCATATACGCCGCTGAGGATTTCTACCGCGTCCGGCTCGTTGCGCTGGGTCACGTGTCGGCTGGTGCCGGGGCGCCGGCGGTCCAGATCCGTCTGAATATCGGCCTCGGTCAAGGCCATGCCCGGGGGGCAGCCGTCGATCACGCAGCCAATGGCTGGGCCGTGGGATTCACCAAAATTGGTGACTGCGAATAAGTTTCCAAAGGTATTGCCGCTCATGGCACAGGATTATCCCCGACTACGGAGGTGGGAACAGTTCATGCTTAGTTGGCCGCACACCCGTGCCGGTGTCCGTGCAACTTTTCAAGGAGAGGCCGATGCTGCAACCCACCCCGACCGATTTCTCACATGTCAAACCCGGTGACACCGACTATGTGCAAGGCGGCTTGCGCGATTTCTTTTTGTACCGCGATCTGGGCATTGCCGAGGCCACGCACGGAAAGGTGATTGCGCACCTGGTCAAGGCGAATATGGCTCCAGAAAAGGGCACTGGCTGGCACCGACATGAAGCGGATTTTCAGATCGTCATCATGGTCAAAGGCTGGGCCCGCTTCATGTACGAAGACAAGGAAACCCTGGTGCAGGCCGGCGACTGCGTGCACCAACGCCCCGGCATAAGGCACTACCTGTTCGACTATTCACCGGACATGGAATACCTGGAGATCGTCTCGCCCGCCAACTTCAAGTCGATTGACGTCGAACCGGTATGCGATATACCTGATCCAACGCCCTGGAATTAAAACTCCGCATCCAGCTCGTCGATATCCTCGGGCTCCTCCAGCGCAGCGGCTATCCACTCCTGCATGGCCGGCAAGGCCATGATGCGCTGGCAATAAGCACTGCACACCGGGTCCAGCGCCACGCTGTAGGTTAGAAAACGCGTCACCACCGGCGCGTACATGGCATCCGCCAGCGTGACCTGGGCTCCAAAAAGGTAGGGGCCGCCATAGTTGGCCAAGCACTCTTTCCAGATCTCCACGATACGGTCTATGTCGCTCTGGGCGCGGGACCAAATCTTGAAATCTGCAAAATGGGCTTTCAAATTCATGGGCAGAGCTGTGCGCAGGGACGCAAAGCCCGAGTGCATTTCTCCGCAAATCGCCCGGCAATGCGCCCGGGCCGCAGCATCCGCAGGCAGCAGCCCGGCTTTGGGCTTGATCTCGTTCAGGTATTCGCCAATCGCCAGCGTGTCCCACACCTTGATCTTGTTGTGCACCAGCGACGGCACCAGCATGGAGGAAGACATCAGCAGCATCTCGGCCTTCATGGCCGGATCATCGGGCGAAACCACCTGCTCTTCAAAATCCAGACCCGCGAATTTGGCCATCAACCAACCACGTAAAGCCCAGGCGCCGTAGTTTTTACTGCTGATGGTCAACTCGGCTTTGCGCATGGATGCTCCTTGTGTGGTGGGCTATTTGAGCAAGGGCTGTGCCAGAGAACAGGCTGATTTTTACCAAACGTAACAAGCACATAGACCCCATATGGCCCATAACTTGCCTGCGTAAGTTGGGTCCATCCGCCCCACCGAAAACAAACCATGCTGTACCAGGCCTACCAACTCCAGTCCGATTGGATGTCGCCGCTGCGGCTCATGGCCCAAAGCGCCGCTGCAGCCCTGTGGTTCAACGATACCGAGGGCAGTCCGGTACGCCGTATTGCGGCCGCATGCGACGTCTTTTCACGCATACGGCTGACCCATACCCGCCCCAGCTATGACATCCACACGGTGCAGATGGCCGGGCGCGACGTGGACATCGCCGAAGAAACCGTGCTCAGCCTGCCCTTTGGCAGCCTCTTGCATTTCAAGAAAATCGGTGCCGAGCTGCAGACCCCACAGCCACCCGTGTTGCTGGTGGCGCCGCTGTCCGGCCACTTTGCCACGCTGTTGCGCGAAACCCTGCGCACCCTGCTGCAGGACCACGACGTCTACATCACCGACTGGCACAACGCCCGCGACGTCGCGCTGAGCCACGGGGCATTCACGCTGGACGACTACACCGCGCACATGATCCGGTTCATTGAAACCATAGGTCCGGGCTCCCACGTGATTGCAGTCTGCCAACCCTGCGTGGCCGCCCTGGCCGCTACCGCCGTAATGGCCGAAGACGATAACCCCTGCCAGCCCCGCAGCCTGACCCTGATGGCCGGGCCGGTGGACTGCCGCATCAACCCCACCGGCGTCAACGCCCTGGCCACCAGCAAGCCGATTGAGTGGTTCGAACAAAACCTGATTACCCACGTACCCCTGCCGCACAAGGGCTTTATGCGCCGGGTCTACCCTGGTTTCATACAGCTCAGCGCGTTTTTAAGCATGAATCTGGAGCGCCACAAGCAGCAGTACAAAGACATGTACAAATACCTGCTGGACGGCGAACTGGACAAGGCCGACACCATACGCAAGTTCTACGACGAATACCTGGCGGTGAACGACCTACCAGCCGAGTTCTACCTGGAAACCGTGGAAAAGGTATTCCAGACCTATGACCTGCCACGCGGCGTGCTGACTTTCCAGGGCCGTACCGTAAAGCCAGCGGCCATTCGTCGCACCGCCCTGATGACCGTGGAAGGCGAGCGTGACGACATCTGCTCAGTCGGCCAGACCATGGCCGCACAAGACCTGTGCACCAGCATCCGCCCCAGCAAGCGGGTCCACCACATCCAGACGGGTGTGGGCCACTACGGCGTGTTCAGTGGCAAAAAGTGGAACCAGCAGATCTACCCGCGCGTGCGCGACATGATCTACGCCAACCAGCTCTGAACGCAAAAAAGCCCGGCTAGCCGGGCTTTTGAATGGAGCGACTGAATTTATTTGGCGTCCGTCTCTTCGTCATCGCCTGCGGGCCAATCACGGATATAGGCCTTGAGCATCTTGTTTTCGAAGTTCTGGCTGTCCACCACGGCCTTGGCCACGTCGTAGAAGCTGATGACCCCCATCAGCATCTTCTGGTTCATCACTGGCATGTAGCGGGCATGGCGATCCAACATCATGCGGCGCACTTCGTCCAGCTCGGTTTCGGGCGTGCAGGTCAGGGGGTGATCGTCCATGGCGGTACGCACCAGGGTGCTGCCGATGGAGCCGCCGTTTTTCACCAGTTGCTGAATGACCTCACGGAAGGTCAGCATGCCGACCAAATCGCCATGGGACATCACCACCAGAGAGCCCATATCCTTCTCGGCCATCACGTTCAAGGCAGCAGACAAAAGCTCATCAGGATTGGCCGTGTAGAGCGTATTGCCTTTCACACGCAGGATATCGCTAACTTTCATGGTGTTCTCCTCGTAACTCGGTGGGGTTGGATAGTTGCAATATAGCCCACAATGGCCCAGCAGAATGCATGGAATACGTTTAAACAGCGCGCCCACAGCAGCTATTTTCCAGACACAACACACTGCACCCACCCGCCGCGGGCTCATTGGGGAATCACAGGGTTCGCTACAACTTCTTACACTTTAGTGGCCAGCTGGTGATGCTCCAAGGTCAAGGGCATACAGCACAGAGAAATGCTGCGGCGCAGCACGGCCCGTAAAATCAGCGGATGTCTTATTACCTGGCCAAAGCCCCCTACTGGATCACCCGTTTTGGTGAAATGGGCATCGTGCTGCCCATGGCAGCCGTACTGGCCGTGTGGATGGTGGCGTCCACCCGCTCGCTGCGTCCGGTATTGGGCTGGCTGGTGCCGCTGGGTCTGGTCATTGCAGTCACCACGGCGTCCAAGATCGCCTTCATAGGTTGGGGCCTGGGGATTGCGGCGCTGGACTTCACCGGCTTCTCGGGCCATGCCATGTTCTCCGCCGCCATCTACCCGGTGCTGGCCTATACCCTGACGGCGCACGCGCGCAACGCACGCACAGTACGCCTGGCGGTCATGGGCGGCTACGCACTGGCCCTGCTGGTTGCCTGGAGCCGGGTATACATCCAGGTGCATTCCTGGTCCGAAGTGGTGGCCGGTTTTGTGCTGGGCACCACCGCCAGCGCCTGGACCATCTGGCGCAGCCAGTACACCCACCACGGCATGCCCGGACGCTGGGCGCTGCTGCCCGTGGTCGGCTGGCTCAGCATCATGCCCCTGCAGGCTGCACCGTCACGCTCGCACGATATGGTGACCCGGCTGGCACTGGAACTGGCCGCGCACGACACGCCTTACCGCCGTGCAGACATGCACAAAGCAGAGGAAAAAGCCCCGTAAACACATAACTTTACGCGGCTAAACTGGCCGTCCCTTTTGTCGTCACATGACGGGACTGCCTCCATGAAAATTCGCTCCTGGCGCCTCCTCGCCGCCGTGCTTGCCATCGTTGCCGCAGTGGCCGCAGGCATTGGCTGGTATCTGTCACAGTCGTCCACGCCCAGCCGCGTGGATGTGGGCAGCGCCGAGCCCTTCGCCTGGGTGGACTGCAAGGCACGCCTACTAGACGGCTCCCCTGCCCTGGCGGTCATGTTCACCCAGCCGCTGGCGCGCTCGCAAGACTGGGCCAAGCTGGTCAAGGCCACCGAGGGCGACAAACCCGAAAGCGCCCGCCCGGTGGATGCGCGCTGGGTGCTAGGCGACAACCCGCGTGTGCTCTACCTGCCGTTTGCCACGCCTGACCGCACCTACAACATCGCGCTCAGCGAAGGCCTGACGGCCGCGGCCGGCGGCACCCTGGGCGCGGCGCACAGCTGCAGCGTGAAGAGCGAGGCCATGCCCGAATCCTTCTACTTCGCCAGCAAAGGCATCGTGCTGCCCGCCGGCCAGAACGGCGGCCTGCCAGTGGTCACCATCAACACCCCCGAGGTGGACGTGCAGTTCCTGCATGTCAACGCCGAGTCGCTGCCGGCCTTCCTGGAGCAAGTCGGTGGCCGCCAAGACCGCCGCAACCACACGGACGACGAAGATGAAGGCGACTACGACAACAGCTACCAGGACCCCGGCAGCAAGCTCAAGGGTACGGTAGGCGGCTACCAGTTGGACAAACTGCGAGAGATGTCCAGCAGCGTCTACATGTCGCGCTTCACCACCGATGCACGGCCGAATCGGCGCAACGTCAGCTTCCTGCCGGTCGAGAAGATCAAGGAACTGCAGGAGCCCGGCGTCTACGTGGCGGTGATGAACACGCCCGGCCGCTTTGGCTGGGACTTCCAAGTCACCTACTTCTATGTGACCGATATCGGCCTGCACGTGCGCCGCCATGCCGAGCAAACCGATGTATTCACCACCTCACTCAAAAGCGGCGAAGCCCTGCGCGGCATCGAGCTGACCCTGATCGATGAAAACGGCAAAAACCTGGCCCAGGTCAACACCGACGGTGAAGGCCACGCCGTGCTGGACGGCCGCACCGACAAGGGCCGCGCCATCGTCGCCCGCAAGGGCAAGGAAATGTCGGTCATCGCGCTGCGCGACCCGGCGCTGGACCTGTCGGAATACGACGTAGGCGGCTACCCCTCGCGCAACCAGAAGCTCTTCGTCTACGCTGGGCGCGACCTGTACCGCCCGGGCGAGCAATTCACCGTGTCCGTGCTGGCCCGTGATGCCGACGGCAAACCTCTGCCCGCACCACAGGCCGGCGGTGCCCTGCCCATCACCCTGGTACTGAAGCGGCCCGACGGCGAAAGCGTCTCCACGCAGATCGTGCGCCCCTCCACCAGCGGCACGGCCTACTACCAGCAGGCGCTAAACCTGCCCGCCGACGCGCCCACCGGCCGCTGGCTGCTGGAGGCCCGCGTGGACCCCGGTGCCAAACGGCCCGACGCCGCCTGGAGCTTCCAGGTCGAAGAATTTCTGCCCGAGCGCATGAAGCTGGACCTGAAAGCCCCCGATGCCGTGCTGCAAGACAAGGCCGCGCTGACGGTGCAGGTCGAAGGCAACTACCTCTACGGCGCCCCTGCTGCCGGCAACCGCCTGCTGGCCAGCCTGGCGGTGGAGCGCCTGCGCGTGGCCCTGCCGCAAACCTGGCCCGGCTTCATCTTTGGCGATATCGCCGATGACAGCGCCAAGAAGCGCCAAGACCTGGGCGAGAACGCCCTGGACGACGCCGGCAAGGCCGAGGTCGATGTACCACTGGAGTTGAGCGAGCGCAGCTCGCCCATGCAGGTGCGCGCCAGCTTCAGCCTGCTGGAATCGGGTGGCCGCCCGGTGGTGCGCTCCATCGAACGCGCCTGGTGGCCCGCTGCCGAGCTGGTCGGCATACGCCCCTTGTTCGACCGCGACATCGCGGCCGAAGGCGGCCTGGCCGAGTTTGAACTGGCCCGCGTCAACACCCAGGGCAAGTTCGTACCCGCCAAGGGCCTGCAAATCCGCCTGCTGCGCGAGGAACGCCAGTGGTACTGGCGCTACGACGACAACCGCGGCTGGAACAGCGGCTACCACGAGGAAGAAGAACTCATAGAGGCCCGCAGCATCAACTTGGCCGCCCGTAGCAAGATCGCCCTGCCCGTCAAATACGGCCGCTACCGGCTGGAGATCAACGACCCCACCACCGGCCAGACCGCGCGCTACCGCTTCTACGCCGGCTGGGGCGCACAAGACGCCGACGACATGGGCAACCGCCCAGACCGCGTGGGCCTGAAGCTGGAAGGCGCACCGTTCAAGGCCGGCGACCGCGCCAAGCTGACCATCACCCCGCCGCACGACGGCGAAGCCCTGGTCACCGTGGAAGGCGATCGCGTGCTGTACCAAAAGCGCGTCAGCGTCAGCGCCAGCGGCACCTCCATCGAGATTCCGGTAGACCCAAGCTGGAACCGGCATGACCTGTACATAGGCGTGGTGGCCTTCCGCCCTGGCAGCCAGGGCGACCGCATCACCCCGGCGCGTGCGCTGGGCCTGGTACACCTACCGCTGAACCGCGATGCACGCAAGCTCAAGCTGGCCATCACGGCACCGGCCAAGACCGTGCCCGAGCAGAAAGTGCCCGTGAAGCTCAAGCTGACCGACGCCGCTGGCAAGCCCCTCAAGGCCGGCCAGGCCATGGTCACCCTGTCTGCCGTGGACGTGGGCATTCTCAACATCACCCGCTATGCCACGCCCAACCCGGTGGACTTCTTCTTCGGCAAGCACCGCTATGACGCCGACCTGCTGGACATCTACGGCAAGCTGATCGAGAAGATGGACGGCAACCAGGCCAAGCAACGCTTCGGCGGTGACGCCGGCAAGCGCGACACCCAAAGCATGCCCCGCAAGGTGCGCCTGGTGGACCTGTTCAGCGGCCCTGTGCAGTTGGACGCGAATGGCGAGGCCACCATCCCGCTGGACCTGCCCGACTTCAACGGCACGCTGCGCCTGATGGCCGTGGCCAGCACCCCCGACAGCTACGCCAGCGCCGACGCTGAAATGGTGGTCGCCGCCCCGCTGGTGGCCGAGCTGTCCATGCCCCGCTTCATCGCCCCCGGTGACGTTGCCACCATCGCGCTGGACGTGACCAACCTCTCCGGCAGCCCGCAAGAGGTCAAGGTGCAGATCGAGGCCAGCAGCCCGCTGAAGATCACCGGCGCCCAGTCGCCGGTGAAGCTGGCCGACAAACAGCGCAGCATCCTGCGCTACACGGCCGAGGCCACCGACGCCTACGGCCTGGCGCCCATCAAGCTCACCGTTACCTCTGGCAAGCTGAAGGTGGTGCGCGAAGCCGCGCTGCAGGTGCAGCCCGCCACGCCGCTGGTGCGTGAGCTGCGCCGCGTGCGCGTGGAGCCGGACGGCAGCTACAAGGTCGACCCCGCGCTGGCCGACGCTTTCTGGGCTGGCTCGGCCCGCGTCAGCCTCAGCCTGTCGAACAAGCCGCCCATCGACGTGCGCGCCGCCGTACAAGGGCTGCTGATGTACCCCTACGGCTGCCTAGAGCAAACCACCAGCAGCGCCTACCCGCTGGTCTTCATCGACGAAGCCGGCGCCACCGCCTACGGCATGAAGCCGCTGTCGCGCGAAGAGCGCGCCAAGCGCCTGGACGTGGCCTTTGGCCGCCTCGCCGGCATGCAGCAGCCGCAAGGTGGCTTCGGCCTGTGGGCCGCCAGCAGCCCTTACGAGGCCTGGCTCAGCGCCTACGTCACCGGCTTTCTGCAAGACGCGCACGACGCCGGCTTTGCCGTGCCTGAGACCATGCAGACCCGCGCCCTGAACTCGCTGCTGGAGCAGTTCCAGAAAGCCCCCGGCCTGCAGACCAAGCCGCCCAAGGACATCCACCGCGACGCCCAGGGCCGCGTGGCCGACTACCGCGAGGTGGAAGCCCTGCGCATGGCGCACCAGCGCCTGTCCGAAGCCGCACACGCCGGCTACATCCTGGCGCGCGCACAAAAAGCCCCGCTGGCCACGCTGCGCACCCTGTTTGACGACTACCGCAGCAACGCCCGCTCGCCCCTGGTGCTGGTGCACCTGGGCCTGGCCCTGCAGCTGATGGGCGACGAGACCCGCGCCAAAACCGCCTTCGACGAAGCCCTGAAGCTGGACTACGGCATCAACCCCACCAACAACGGCTACTACTGGGGCGAATGGCTGGGCGACTACGGCTCGCGCGTGCGCGACAAGGCCATGGCCTACGCCCTGCTGCTGCGCCACAAAGTCGCCCACCCGCAGCGTGAAAACCTGCTGCTGGACCTGGCCGCTGACTTCGACAAACGCCAGTACTACTCCACCCAAGAGAAGCTGGCCCTGTTCCTGGCGGCCCGCGCTGCGGGTGGCGCTGGTGACCAGGCCTGGACGGCCAGCCTGCAAACCGGCGCTACCAGCGAGAACCTCAGCAGCAAGACCACCGAGC
Source organism: Rhodoferax sp. GW821-FHT07F03 (assembly GCF_059418745.1). Lineage (NCBI taxonomy): Bacteria > Pseudomonadati > Pseudomonadota > Betaproteobacteria > Burkholderiales > Comamonadaceae > Rhodoferax > Rhodoferax sp. GW821-FHT07F03. The sequence continues at coordinate 1,720 of NZ_JBWKQM010000023.1, read as the reverse complement.
TGCGCAGCTTCGACGTGGCAGCGCTCAAACGCGGCATCAGCCTGACCAGCAAGAACAGCGAACCCCTGTTCGTCGAAGTCGCCGCCGAGGGCTACCCCGTCAAGCCCCTGCCACCGCAGGACGACCGCATCAGCCTGGAGCGCAGCTGGTGGTCCACCGCCGGCACCAAGCTCGACACCCGCCAGTTCAAGACCGGCGACATGGTGGTGGTGCGTCTGCGCGTGCAGGCCAAGCAGCGCGTCAAGGACGCGATGGTGATAGACCGCATCCCCGCCGGCATGGAGGTAGAAAACCTCAACCTCAGCCAGGGCGTGCAGGCCAGCGAGTTCGCCGTGGAAGGTGTGAACGTGGGCCAGGCGCTGCAAAACGAGCGCATCAAGCACAGCGAATACCGCGACGACCGCTTCGTGGTGGCCGCCGAGCTGGACGGCAGCAAGCTCGACCTGTTCTACCTGCTGCGCGTGGTCACCCCCGGCAAGTTCGTGGTGCCCGCCCCGTTTGCCGAGGACATGTACCGCCCCGACATCCGCGGCGTGGGCAAGCCCGAGGCCGACGTGGTGGTAACGGACCCGCGCGCCAAGTAGCCGGCCATGCTATCAAAGGAGTAGCTGCTAGCGCAGGTAATATCTGCGCTAGCGGCCAATTTGATTGATAACTTTCAGTTCAAAACCCACCCATGCTGAACAACGCCCTCCGCTACAAACAATGGGCCGACCGCCGCACGCTGGACGCCGTGGCCCAGATCGACGCACAGCGCTTCCCATCGTCCATGGCCTTCGCCCGCCAGCAGCTGAACCATATAGTGCGGGTGGAAGAACTGGACCGCAGACTGTCCGCATCCAACGCCTGGCTGCTGTGCGCCTGAGCAGGCTTCCATGCCGATGAGACACGGCGGTAGTTTGGCAATGATCTCCAGCAGCTTACCGCTGGGAGCACTGGGGCGAACCAATGCGGGTTTGCCCGTCTCGTCTACACCATGCACTGCAAACACGTTCTTTGCCAGATCGATTCCTACGGTTACGATGGTCATGATTTCCCCTCTCAAAACAAGTTGATGAAAAGATTCGCCTCTCCATCGTGGCACTTAGTTGCCGTAAACCACAACCCTGACGGAACGTGGCTTGCTTGGGACGGGGAAGTCCCTTTCATTCGTTAGAGCGCACAAAAGCCATGCCCATCCACGTCACCGCAGAGCGCGAGTTTTCGGTCGGAGCCGTCACGACCGTCGAGGGAGCAGCTCCCCATGGACATTTCGTCGCCGTATTCGAGGATGATGAAAGCACGGGGTACTTCTATGCACTGGACTCTTCGGGTGACGGCAACCCGATTCAAAACGCGCTACACATCTACAACGTCGCGAACGTTACGGATCGCAGTAAGCCGTCTGTCGTCAAGATTGGCTGGTCAAATGACTCAAAGAAGATTGTCCTTCTGATCAATGGTTACCCACATGCTGTCTTCGATTTCGAGGCGAAACAGGGCTACTGTCGAACAGGCTTCCCACCGTCAGTCATTTCCGGTGGTTGGTCTGCTCAGGGACATCAATGGAACGAAGCCGCAATTCAGCTCTTCGCCTAGTGTGCCCTAACCCCTCAGTCAAGGGGACGTCTTGCGCCAAGGCGCAAGACGTCCCTTACCTCGAACGTTGAAGCTGTAAAAAAACTCCTGGCACGACGTTTGCGATCCATCCGACCAAGGAGATCGCGACCATGGCCCGCTA
>NZ_JBWKQM010000022.1:0-56639 GCF_059418745.1 Rhodoferax sp. GW821-FHT07F03 | reverse complement strand
TGCCGTGGTCAACGTGACCGATCGTGCCCACGTTGACGTGGGGCTTGGTGCGCGTGAACTTTTCTTTTCCCATTTTTTCGACTCCGAAAAAAACAAACCAAATCAACCGAAATATTGGTGCCCATTCCGGGAATCGGACCCGGGACCTCTCCCTTACCAAGGGAGTGCTCTGCCACTGAGCCAAATGGGCATTTCAAGTTGCTACAAATTTGTAGCAACCTAAACAAAACTTTCGCGCCGACGATCGCTTTTGGAGCGGGAGACGGGAATCGAACCCGCGTCATTAGCTTGGAAGGCTAGGGTTCTACCATTGAACTACTCCCGCATATGAAGTAAAAACTTCCATGCGAAACGCCGCCGCTAAATCCAAAAACGCGCATCAACACATCAAAAACTCACAGCTCGCAAGCAAGCCTGTCGCTGGTGGAGAGGGCTGGATTCGAACCAGCGTACTCGTAAGAGGGCAGATTTACAGTCTGCTGCCATTAACCACTCGGCCACCTCTCCGGCGAACTTCGAATTATAGCATCACAATGCTATTGCATTTTGTGCGTCTACGTTCGATAGCTTTCTATTATAGCGTGCTTTCTTGTCGGTGGGAGGGAGAGTAGAAATTCTGCTCAGTCCATGCTGCTCCAGCGAATGGGCCGGGAGCCATGTCCTACCAAAAAATCGTTGGCGGCTTGGAAGTGGCCGCAACCCACGAATGGTGTCGGCGGACGGTTGGCTGACAAGGGGGATGGATGGTTTGCCTGCAGTACCAGGATATTGCGATCGTGTGCAGCCGCCAGTTGCTGGATCATGGGGGCCTTGGCTTGGGCATGGGCGCCCCATAGCATGAAAACGCAGATGTGCGCGGTTTGAGCAATTTGCGCAACGACGGCATCGCTGAGTGCTTCCCATCCTTTTTTGGCATGGCTGGCGGGGTGGCCGTCTTCTACCGTCAGGCAGGTATTGAGCAGCAGCACGCCCTGTTGTGCCCAGGATGTGAGCGATCCATTGGTGTCGGCTTGATGGGCACGGCGCAATCCTTCTTGCTGCAGTTCTTTGAAGATATTGCGTAGTGAGGGTGGAGGCGTCACGCCTGGCGCAACAGAGAATGCCAATCCCTCGCCTTGGCCTGGGCCGTGGTAGGGGTCTTGGCCCAATATGACTACGCGCACAGAGTGCAGCGGCGTCAGTCGAAGAGCCCGTAGAGGTTCGGGGGGGTAAATGGTCGCCCGCTCGCCTAGGCGCGTGGCGATAAATTGCGATAGCTGCTGACCCTGGGGGCTGGCCCAAAACTGCGTTACCGTGGTTTGCCAGTCGGGTGCCACGGCCCCTGGCTCTGGGGGCCACGTGCGTAAAGTGGGGATAGCGTCTGTTGCGTCAAGCAATGCAAGTTGTCGCGAGACTTGCGTTGGTGTGAGCATCCCGTGTGGTTTGGATGCCGTCAATTAGTCCAGTCCAAATAATTTGGACAAAGCGGCGCCGGGTTCTTCTGCGCGCATGAAGGCTTCGCCGACCAGGAATGCGTCCACTTTGGCTTCACGCATGCGCTGTACATCAGCAGGGGTCATGATGCCGCTTTCGGTGACCAGGATACGATCGCCGGGCACGTCTTTGCGCAGTGCCAATGTGGTTTCCACGCTGACCTCAAAGGTTCGCAGATTGCGGTTGTTCACTCCCACCAAGGGGGTTTTCAGTTTCAAGGCTCTTTGCAGCTCTGCTGCGTCGTGTACTTCCACCAGTACGGCCATGTCCAGGGTGCGGGCAATGGCTTCAAAATCGGCCATCTGTGCGTCGTTCAGGGCGGCTGCTATCAACAGGATGCAATCGGCCCCCATGGCACGCGACTCGTAAATTTGGTACGCGTCCACCATGAAATCCTTGCGCAGCACCGGCAGCTGGCAGGAGGCGCGCGCCTGCTTGAGGTAGTCGATCTGGCCCTGGAAAAACTGCTTGTCGGTCAACACCGAGAGGCAGGCCGCTCCATATTCCGCATAGCTCTGGGCGATGTCGGCGGGAATGAAGTCTGCGCGGATGACACCCTTGGACGGACTGGCTTTTTTGATCTCGGCGATTACTGCAGGCTGTCCTGCAGCAATTTTTGCGCGTATCGCCCCCACAAAATCGCGGGTCAGAACGCGGGATTCGGCGTCGGCACGCATTTCCGGCAGAGGCTTGCGCTTGCTGGCTTGGGCGATTTCTTCGCGTTTGACGTCAATGATTTTTTGCAGGATGTCGGACATGGGGCGTAGGCAGGTTCAGATGGATCGACCTGCATTATCCCTCTACACCTTTCAGGGCAGTTCCACGCTGGGCATGCGGGCGACGATGGTGCCTGCGCGGCTGCTCAGATAGCCGGAGTTGGGCAGTTTCTCGAAGTATTTGGGGCGCGGCAGCATCACGGCTAGGCGAGCGGCCTCAAATGCGCTCAGGCGCGCTGCTGGCTTGCGAAAGTAATGCTGGGCCGCGGCCTCCGCGCCAAATACGCCCTCACCCCATTCCACGTTGTTCAGGTAAATCTCCAGGATGCGTTGCTTGTCCAGCAGCAGCTCCAACACCATGGTCAGCACAAACTCTTGCCCCTTGCGCAGCAGAGTGCGCTCGCCCGAAAGCAGCAGGTTCTTGGCCAATTGCTGGGTGATGGTGGAGCCACCGATGATTTTCGGAGCCCGCACCGGCGCCAGCGTCTTGGCTTTGGCGGGGGCAAATTTGGCGGCACGCTCTTGGGCTTTCTCGTTTTTTTGCCAGGCTTTCTCCAAAGCCTCCCAGTCCACTCCGTCGTGATTGACGAAAGAGCCGTCTTCTGAGGCGATGACGGCACGCTTGAGGTTGTCGGAGATCTGCGCGTACGGCACCCACTGTTGCCTCCAGCGCAGTCCCGGGCTGTCGGGGCTGGTCAGCAGTCGCCAGGCTTCTGAACGTTCAAACGTGGTTGACTCAGGTGCAACAGCCACCATCATGGCAATACGACCGATAAAAAACAGTTGCAGTGCAAGTGTGGCAAAAGCCGCCAGCACGCACCAGCGCAATAGCGGGCGCATGGATCAGGCCAAGGTAGCGCGTAATTCGGCCAATACCTGGGCCGATGGTGGACGCACGCCGCGCCAGATCAGGAAGGCTTCTGCCGCCTGTTCCACCAGCATGCCCAGTCCATCGCGCGGCACGGCTTGGTGTGCACGGGCCCAGTCCATGAAGCCCGCGGCGGCGGGGCCGTACATCATGTCCAGTGCCAGTGCGCCAGGCTTGAGTACTGCGGGCGACACCGGGACGCCGGCGCCGCTGAGGCTGCTGGCGGTCGCGTTGACCACCACGTCGAATGGACTCTGTACGTCGTGCAGTTCGCTGGCGTGCAATAGGGTCCCATGCTGCTGGGCCAGTGCCGTGTGGCGCGTCACCAGGTCGTCTGCCTTGGCCAGCGTGCGGTTGGCCACGGTGATGCTGCGTACCTTGGCTTCGATCATGGGGCCGATGACGCCGGCTGATGCGCCACCTGCACCTATGAGAAGTACATCTCGTCCCGCCAGGGCAAAGCCGGCATTAGATTGGATGTCATTGACCAGGCCGGCGCCGTCGGTGTTGTCGGCAAAAATGCCATCCGGGCGCAGGTGCAGGGTGTTGCAGGCGCCTGCCAACTGGGCCCGGGGCGTTTGCGTGGTACTGATGCGTGCCGCGTCAAATTTGAACGGCACGGTGACGTTGCAGCCCAGACCGCCCTCGGCCCGAAAGGCGGCAACCGCTGCGTCAAAGCCATCCAGCGGGACCAGCTTTTTGCCGTACTGCAGGCTGTGGCCGGTCAATTCGGCGAAGCGGGCGTGGATCCAGGGAGACCGGCTGTGTTCCACCGGGTTACCCATTACGCAATACTGGTCCATGAAAAAGCTCTTTACAAAATAAGGGGAAATTCAGGGCGAAGCGCTGACCTTGGTTTCCAGCGTTTGGTCGCGGGTGAAGCGAAAGCGCGACACCACCACCAATTGGTCCACCTTGCTGCGCATTGCATCCGTAAAGGGGCCGAACGGGCCGGCGCTGCGCACAATGGCCTCGGCGCGGCGGTCCAGCACCCGGTTGCCCGAGCTTTCGGCAATCTGGGTGGCGAGCACCTGGCCATCAAAGTTGACGGTGACGATCATGGTGAGCGCGCCGTAGAGCTTCTTACCGCCGTATTCGGGGAAGTTCTCGGTGCCGCGGTCTTCCACCTTGTGGCGCAGGTTGTCGTAGTACACCGCGTACACCTCTTCCCGGGTGGAGGGGCTGACATAGCGGCGCTTGGGGCGCGAGTTTTCCTGGTTGATGCGGCGCTCGATTTCGGCCAGCAGGTTCAGCAATTGGCGGCGTTTTTCCTCCTGGGCCGTGGCCTCGGGCGCATTGCTGGCCAGCTTGGGGTCCGGCAGCGGCATGGTAGCCAGCTTTTGACTGACCTGCGCCAGCAGCATGGCTTGCTGCTGCTGCATGGCGTCCATCTTGCGCTGGGTTTCTTCCATGGTCTCGCCGATGTCGGTAAACGCCGAAGGCGGCAGCGGCGAGGTGGCGCGCCCCCTGTCGGCCTCGCCACCGCCGGCCAGCGAGGCCTGGGCGATAGCGGTGGCCTTGTCTGGCGGGGTGGTGGACTGGGCGTTGACCAGAATCACCTCCAGCGGCGTGTCCTGGAACACCCGGTTGAAGCTCTCTGGGTCTATGAAGCGCACCGTCAGCAGCACCGCGTGCACGCCGATGGAGGCGCCCAGCGCCCACTGCAGAGTACTCAGATGGCGAATAGTGCTGAGGATGCGCAAGATCACGGTGTGGCGTCGGTGGCGGCGGGGGCCTCAGTTTCGTCGATATCGACAGCGATGGCGATAGGCCCGGCGCTGGGTTCGTCGTCTTCTTCGGTGTCGTCCTGCGGTGTTTCGGCCGGCGCATCCAGGCGTTCCACGACGGTGCCGGCAATGTCCAGCGTGATTTCGTCGATCGCACCCAATTGCACCCGCACCTTGGCGCCGCGCGGCAGGTCTTGCGTGCCCAGCACCGGCAGCACCAGGGGCAGGTTGTCGGCGCGCACCATGCCTTCTTTGAAGACGGTTCCGACGATGTCGTTGATGCTGTTTTGCTGCAGGTACTTCAGCGTCCAGAAGCGCTCCATTGCGCCTTGGTAGCCGTTATAAGTGGCATACGCCGCGTCAAACATCGAGATGATGGAGAACAGGTCGGCATCCTTGGGCTTGAACGGCGCGGCAAGGGCTGCGGTCTTGCCGTGGCGGGCGCAGGCAATGATCTGCCACTGGTTGACCAGATCGGTGTAGCGGCGTAAAGGCGAGGTGCTCCAGGCATAGCTTTTGACGCCGATGCCGGCGTGCGGCAGGGCCTTGGTGCCCATGCGCACCTTCACGCCCGGCAGCAGGCTGGCCTGGCTGCGGTAAATGCCGGGGACGCCGTTGTCGGCCATCCATTCGCCCCAGGTGCTGTTGGCCAGGATCATGGCCTCGGCCACGATCAGGTCCAGCGGTGCGCCGCGCTGGCGGGTGCTGATCTGCACCTGTTCGTTGCCGCTGGGCTCGGCGCCGTCGTTGCCAACCAGCTTGAAGTTGTAGTCGGGCCGGTTGAAGTTCTCTGGCTTGCCGCGGGCGATCTCGCGCAGGCCTTTCAGGTGTTTGGCCAGGCGGTATAAAAATGATAGCTGCTCGCGCTGGATATCCGTGCGCTGCAGTCCATTTTCATGTTCAAATGTGGGGTCTTCCAGCCAGGCCTCGGTGACCAGGGTGTCGAGCTGGTCATGGCGCAGGTTGGCTGCGATGTGTACGCGCTCCAGCCGGGTTTCGCTGGCGGTGATCTCCAGCGTCGCCTCGTCCAGCGTGACGTACAGCGACACGGCCGGGCAGTCGCGGCCTTCTTGCAAGGTGTAGTTCTGCACCACGGCGTCGGGCAGCATGGTCAGCTTGTAGCCCGGCATGTAGACCGTGGACAGGCGGGAGCGGCCCAGTTGGTCCACGGCGCTGCCCGGCGTGATGGCCAGGCCGGGCGCGGCGATGTGGATGCCGACCGTGACCGTGCCCGAGCCCAGGTTTTGCACCGACAGCGCATCGTCGATCTCGGTGGTTTGCGAATCGTCGATGGAAAAGGCCTGTGCGGTGGACAAGGGCAGCTCGTCCTTGATTTGCGGCGCCTCCAGCGTGGGAAAACCCGTGCCCTTGGGGAAGTTCTCCAGCAAGAAGCGGCGCCAGTGGAACTGGTAGGGCGAGTCGATGGCGCCGGCATGTTGCAGTAGCACCAGCGGCGCTTTGTGCGTGGCGCGCGAGGCTTCGACCACGGCCTTGTACTCGGGGCCGTTTTTGTCCGGCTTGAAAAGAATCTTGTAAAGCTGCTCGCGCACGGCCGGTGGGCATTCGCCGCGGCCCAGTTCTTCGGCCCAGGCGGCGATCTGCAACTGCAGCTGGGCCTTTTTCTCGATGGCGGCCAGTGCCAGCTGCAGGATGTCGGCCGGCGCTTTGCGGAAACGGCCTTTGCCGGCGCGGCGGAAATAGTGCGGCACCTCGAACAGGCGCAGCAACATGGCGGTTTGCTGCTCCAGCGTGGCGTTGGCGCTGAAATAGTCGCGCGCCAGGTCGGCGAAGCCGAAGTCTTCCTCGGGGGCAAACTCCCAGGCCAGCTCCAGCTCAATGGTTTGGCTCAGCGCCTGGGCGTCGCGCAGCAGGATGGCGGGAGCCGGTTTGTCGAATTTCAGCAGCAGGTTGGCGGCCTTGACCTTGACCCGCTTGCCGCTGTCCAGCTCTACCTGGGCGGATGACTCCGCCTCAGACAGGATACGCCCGGCCATGAATTTTCCGGCTTCTTCAAATATTGCAAACATGGGATGAATTCTCCCATGCGGCGCGCCGGGGTCTGGCGAGTCGGCGGAAAGCGCTTGGTTTGGCGGTTTGGATATGTGGGGCTTAGCCGCTACGATCACAGCCTGTCGATGCGATTGTCCGCAGTTGACCTAATTGTGAAAACCCATGTCTACCCGATCTCCTGGCGAAATTGCACGCGAAACCCTGAAGCTGCTGACTACCCGTAAGCTGGTTCCTACGCCGGAAAACTACCAAGCGCTGTACCACGAGGTGGCTGGCACCATGGTGCCGGCCCATTTCCCCTACGAGCCGCTGCGGCAGATTGCGGCCTCCCTGCCGGCCAGAAATCCGGGCCAGCAGCGCCAGTTGGGCTTGATGGAGTCCGCGATCGGCCAGCGTAGCTGGGACGGTGTGCACAACGCGCTGATGGCCTATGCCAACTTCGGCGTAGCCGCTTCCGACAGCCTGCAAAGTGGTCTGCCCTCGGGGCCAAACCTCAGTAACCCGGCGTTGACCCCCGAGTTCATGGAGCAGATTGCGCGCCTGATCGGCAATATGCTGCCGGCGCTGGGCGACGAGGACACCCGGTTTCTGGCGCAAACCGAGGAACTATTGAACTTCATGCGCCAGCCGGTGCCCGATTTGCCCCGCACCAAGACCATGCTGGCCGATTTCAGCCACCGTTTGTCGTTTACGGCAGAGGACCAGGGCGAGATCAAAACCGTGCTGCTGCAGCTGCTGCACCTGGTGTTTACCAATATTGGCGTGTTGTGCGTAGACGACCTGTGGCTGAAAGGGCAGATCGACGCCTTGATGGAGGCCTCTAAGCCGCCGTTGAGCTTGCGCCGGCTGGACGACGTGCAGCGTCGGCTGGTGGATGTAATCGCCAAGCAGTCCGAGGCCAAGGAGCGCGCCGTCGAAGCGCAACTGGAGATGCGCCAGCTGCTGGTGGCTTTTGTGGACCGCCTGTCCATCATGGGCGAGGCCAGTGGTGTCTACCAGAGCAAGATCGAGGAATGTGCCCGCCAGATAGAACAGGCCCAGTCGATTGAAGAATTGAGCCCCGTGCTGCAGGCTGCGTTGGGGGCCACGCGCCATATGGCGCACGACACCCAGGCGGCGCGCGACCAGCTACAGGCCATGCGGGACAAGACCGAAAAGGCCGAGGCCGAAATCTTCAAGCTGCACCAGGAGTTGGACCGCGTGAGCGTGCAGGCCCGACACGACCCGCTGACCGGCGCCCTGAACCGCCGCGGCCTGGACGAAGTCATCCAGCGCGAGATCGCCAACGCCCGGCGCAAAGGCACGCCGTTGTGCCTGGCTTTGCTGGACGTGGATAACTTCAAGAAGCTCAACGACGACCTCGGGCACGAGGCAGGCGACGAGGCGCTGAGCCATTTGGCCAAGGTGACGCGCGAATCCATGCGCCCACAGGACAGTCTGGCCCGTTTTGGCGGCGAAGAGTTCGTGATCGTGCTGCCGGACACCTTGCTCGACATGGGGGTTGTCGCCCTAACCCGGTTGCAGCGCGAGCTGACCAAGAAATTCTTTCTGCGTGAGAACCAGAAGGTGTTGATCACCTTCAGCGCTGGCGTGGCCCAACTGGCTGCCGACGAGGACGGCCAGGAATGCATCAAGCGTGCGGACAAGGCGATGTACCTGGCCAAGCGCACCGGCAAGAACCGGGTGTTGGGCGGCTAAGGCGCCTCAGCCGGCACCAGGGGTATACAGCCTGCGCCGATAATTGCGCCATGTCTGTTGTTTTTGAAAAACCACCCCTGTGGCGGCGCATCGCCCCCTTGTTCCGCGGCTTTGACGGGCCGCTGGCATTTGCTGTTTTCATGCTGGTGTGTGCCGGGTTGCTGACCATGTATTCGTCCGGCTACGACCATGGCGCCCGGTTTGTGGACCATGGCCGCAATATGCTGCTGGCGGGGGCCATTCTGTTTGTGGTGGCGCAGATTCCACCGCAGCGCCTCATGGCTTTTGCCGTGCCGCTCTATACAGTGGGCGTGGCCTTGCTGATTGCCGTGGCTATCTTCGGTATTACCAAGAAAGGGGCCCGGCGCTGGCTGAACGTGGGTATCACCATCCAGCCCAGCGAGATTTTGAAGATCGCCATGCCCTTGATGCTGTCCTGGTGGTTCCAGCGGCGCGAGGGGCAGCTCCGTCCGCTGGACTTTCTGGTTGGCGGCGTGTTGCTGGCCGTGCCGGTGGGGCTGATCGTTAAACAGCCCGACCTGGGCACCGCCATTTTGGTGATGACGACCGGTTTGTCGGTGCTGTTTTTTGCCGGTTTGAGCTGGAAGCTGATCGTGCCGCCGGTGCTTTTGGGCTTAGTCGCCATCGGCCTGGTGGTCTGGAACGAACCGGCACTGTGCGCCGATGGCGTGCGCTGGGTGGTGTTGCATGACTACCAGCAGCAGCGTATTTGCACCCTGATGGACCCGAGCCGCGATCCGCTGGGCAAGGGCTTCCACATCATCCAGGGCATGATCGCCATCGGCTCGGGCGGCGTGCTGGGCAAGGGCTTTATGCAGGGCACGCAAACCCATCTGGAATTCATCCCTGAGCGCACCACCGACTTCATCTTTGCCGCCTTTTCCGAAGAGTTCGGCCTGATAGGCAACCTGTTGCTGATTGCAGGCTTTCTGTTCCTGGTAATGCGGGGGCTGGTGATTGCGATGGACGCGCCCACCATGTTCTCGCGCTTGCTGGCGGGCAGCGTGACGCTGATCTTCTTCACCTATGCCTTCGTCAATATGGGCATGGTCAGCGGCATCCTGCCGGTGGTGGGCGTGCCCTTGCCCTTCATCAGCTATGGCGGCACCGCCATGGTGACTTTGGGCTTGGGCCTGGGCATTTTGATGTCCATCGCCAAGGCCCGGCGGCTGGTGTTGTCCTAGGCCGCGCCATGGGGATGCGCTGCGTCGTACGCGCAGTCCGGATCGCAGGCCTAAAATGCCTGCATGACCCTCCGTGAACCCACCCTCGAACGCCTCGCCATTGCCCAATCCCTGTTGCTGGACCCGTTCGGTCTGACGCCCGCGCACCTGAGCCGGGCGCTGGCCGAAATCACCGCGCACAAGGTGGACGACGCCGATCTGTACTTCCAGTACACCCGCAGCGAGGGCTGGAGCCTGGAGGAGGGCATCGTTAAAACCGGCTCCTTCAGCATCGACCAAGGCGTGGGCGTGCGCGCCGTCAGCGGCGAGAAAACCGCCTTCGCCTATTCCGACGACATCTCCGAAGCCTCGCTGCTGGATGCGGCCCGTACCGTACGGGCTATTTCGGCTGCAGCGCAGACAAAACGTACGAAGGTAGCTACGCAAAAGATAGCAAAAGGGCGCAGCCTTTATCCTGGCGTGGACCCGATTGCCTCGCTGGACAGCACGGCCAAGGTGAAGCTGCTGGAGCGGGTGGAAAAGCTGGCCCGCGCCAAAGACCCGCGCGTTGCGCAGGTCATGGCCGGCCTGGCCGCTGAATACGACGTGGTCATGGTCGCCCGTGCCGACGGCACGCTTGCCGCCGACGTGCGCCCGCTGGTGCGCCTGAGCGTCACGGTGATTGCCGAGGCTACAGTCAAGGGCGTGGTACGCCGCGAAGTGGGCTCGGGCGGCGGTGGAGGCCGTTTCGGTCTGGCCTATTTTGACGACGCCATGATCAACCAATATGTAAACGATGCTGTGCATGCGGCTCTGACCAATCTGGAATCACGGCCCGCTCCGGCCGGCGTGATGACGGTGGTGCTGGGCTCCGGCTGGCCCGGCATCCTGCTGCACGAGGCTATCGGCCACGGGCTGGAAGGCGACTTCAACCGCAAGGGCTCCAGCGCATTCAGCGGTCGCATCGGCCAACGCGTTGCCGCCAAGGGCGTGACTGTGCTGGACGATGGCACCATTAAAGACCGCCGCGGCTCGCTGAATGTGGACGACGAAGGCCACGCCAGCCAGCGCAATGTGTTGATTGAAGACGGCATCCTGAAGGGCTACATCCAGGACTCGATGAACGCTCGCTTGATGGGCGTCAAGCCCACCGGCAACGGCCGCCGCGAAAGCTATGCCCACATCCCCATGCCCCGCATGACCAACACCTATATGTTGGGTGGTGACAAGGAGCCAGCGGAAATCATCGCCAGCATCAAGAAGGGGCTGTATGCCAGCAACTTCGGTGGTGGGCAGGTGGACATCACCTCGGGCAAGTTTGTGTTCTCCGCCAGCGAAGCCTACTGGGTGGAAAACGGCAAGATTCTCTATCCAGTCAAGGGTGCGACCATCGTTGGCAGCGGCCCCGAATGCCTGAAAAAGGTCAGCATGATCGGCAACGATATGAAGCTGGATCCGGGCGTGGGTACCTGCGGCAAGGAAGGCCAGAGCGTGCCCGTGGGTGTGGGCCAACCCACCTTGCGTATCGACGGCCTGACGGTCGGCGGCACAGCCTGACCACGGCCCTAGGGTTTCGCCCCGGCATGTTGTGCAAATGACTGTGGTACATTGATCCTCTATGCAAAAGCACGTGTTTGCCTTTTTTTACTTTTGGTTCTCGGTCCCCGGCGGATGAGAGGCTAAGCTGTAAAAACTGCAAGTCCTTCCTAAAAACCGCCGGAGTCCAAAACTCCGGCGGTTTTTTTTCGTTTGTTTGTTTCCCATATCCATCCTTACAGGAGTCACCCCATGAATGCGAAAACCTATCCCGCCAGCAGTGAAGCCTGGTATGCGAGCGTCGAAAAAACCAGCCAAACCGACGACGAACGTATTAAGGATATTTCCGTGCTACCACCTCCAGAACATCTGATCCGCTTCTTCCCCATCCGCGGTACCGCGGTGGAAACACTGATCACCGACACCCGCAAGAACATCCACAACATCATTTCCGGCACGGACGACCGCCTGCTGGTGGTGATCGGCCCTTGCTCCATCCACGACCCGGCCGCCGCGCTGGAATACGCCCGCCGTCTGCACGCCCAGCGCCTGAAATACGCCGACACGCTGGAAATCGTGATGCGCGTCTACTTCGAGAAGCCGCGCACCACCGTGGGCTGGAAGGGCCTGATCAACGACCCCTACTTGGACGAGAGCTACCGCATCGACGAAGGCCTGCGCATCGCACGCCAGCTGCTGATCGAGATCAACCGCCTGGGCTTGCCTGCTGGCAGCGAGTTCCTGGACGTGATCTCGCCACAGTACATTGGCGACCTGATTTCCTGGGGCGCTATCGGTGCGCGCACCACTGAAAGCCAGGTGCACCGCGAGCTGGCGTCGGGCCTGTCGGCACCGATCGGCTTCAAGAACGGAACCGACGGCAATATCCGCATCGCCACCGACGCTATCCAGGCCGCCGCCCGCGGCCACCACTTTCTGTCCATCCACAAGAGCGGCCAGGTGGCCATCGTGCAAACCAATGGCAACAAGGACTGCCACGTGATCCTGCGCGGCGGCAAGACCCCTAACTACGATGCCGCCAGCGTCGCCGCTGCCTGCGCCGAATTGGCTGCCGCCCAGATGCCAGCCACGCTGATGGTGGATTGCAGCCACGCCAACAGCAGCAAGCAGCACGAGAAGCAGATCGACGTGGCGCGCGACATCGCTGGCCAGGTGGCCGGTGGCTCGCGCCAAGTCTTCGGCCTGATGGTGGAAAGCCATTTGCAGGAAGGCGCGCAGAAGTTCACCCCCGGCAAGACCGACCAGAAAACCCTGGAATACGGCCGCAGCATTACCGACGCCTGCCTGGGCTGGGAGCAGTCCCTGCAGACGCTGGAAATCCTGTCCGACGCGGTGAAGGCGCGCCGCGCTCGCTGATTGCTGCGTGCGCTAGAGGTTTAAGAGAAATAGGCCTCTGGCGCAGCTAGTGCCTGCGTTGGTAGCTATTTATTTTGTAGCGTATCCAGCAACTTGGCGTGGATGCCGCCAAAGCCGCCGTTGCTCATGCAAAGTATGTGGTCGCCCGGCTGGGCGGCTGCGCATACCTGCTGCACCAGGGCGTCGATGCTGTCGGCGACCTGCGCCCGGGCGCCCATGGGCTCCAGGGCACTGCGTGCATCCCAGCCCAGCCCGCCCGCGTGGCAGAAGGCCAGGTCGGCTTCTTCCAGGCTCCAGGGCAGCTGGGCTTTCATGGCGCCTAGCTTCATGGTGTTGCTGCGCGGCTCGAATACGGCCAGGATGCGCTGGCTTGGCGGCAGGCGCCGGCGCAGCCCGTCCACCGTGGTGCGGATGGCCGTGGGGTGGTGGGCGAAATCGTCGTAAACCGTGATACCGCGCACCGTGCCGCGCACCTCCATGCGCCGCTTTACATTCTGAAAACTGGCCAAGGCTTCGGCCGCTATGGCGGGCGTAACGCCCACATGGTCTGCTGCGGCAATGGCGGCCAGGGCATTGAGCTGGTTGTGTACGCCGCCCAGTGACCACTCCACAGTCGCAACCGGCTGGCCCTGTTGCAGTACATCGAAGTGGTGCGGCTCGCCACGCGCACTGAAGTCGCTGACCGCCGCGCCAAAGCTGCGTACCTCGCTCCAACAGCCCTGGTGCAACACGCGGGTCAGGCTTTCTTCCAGGCCGTTGCTCACCACACGCCCACTGGGCGGCACGGTGCGCAGCAGGTGGTGGAACTGGCGTTCGATAGCAGCCAGGTCGTCAAAGATGTCGGCGTGGTCGAACTCCAGGTTGTTCAGTACGGCCGTGCGCGGGCGGTAGTGCACAAACTTGCTGCGCTTGTCGAAGAAGGCTGTGTCGTATTCGTCGGCCTCGATGACAAAGGTTTTGCCGCTGCCCAGGCGGGCGGACACGCCGAAGTTCAGCGGCACGCCGCCCACCAGGAAGCCAGGGACCAAGCCGGCGTGTTCCAGCACCCAGCTCAGCATGGCGGTAGTGGTGGTCTTGCCGTGCGTACCGGCTACGGCCAGCACGTGCCGGCCTTGCAGCACGTGTTCGGCCAGCCACTGCGGGCCGCTGGTATAGGGCAGGCCTGCGTCCAGGATAGCTTCCATCAGCGGAAATTTGGGGCTACCGTCGGCCAGGCGGGCGCGTGACACCACGTTGCCGACCACAAACATATCGGGTTTGAGGGCCAATTGGTCTGCCGAAAAGCCTTCGATCAGGCTGATGTCCAGTGCGCGCAGCTGGTCGCTCATGGGGGGGTAGACCCCAGCGTCGCAACCGGTAACCCGGTGCCCGGCTTCGCGCGCCAAAGCCGCCAGTCCGCCCATGAAAGTGCCGCAAATACCCAGAATATGAATGTGCATGGCGGGGATTTTAGGGGGGGGCTGGGCGGCACCCTCCGGGCTTGGGCAAAAGGTGCAAAATCCGGTTCATGCAAGCATTGACTTCTGAAATCGCGGCCACGGCCGCCCGCCTGGTGGTCGAGGAGGGGCTGGAGTACGGCCCCGCCAAGCGCCGTGCCGCGTCCCAGTTGGGAGTGGGCCGTGCGCCCTTGCCCAGCAATGACGATCTGGAAGACGCCGTGCGCGAGTACATCGAGCTGTTTTGTGAAGACACCCAGCCTGTGGAGTTGCGGGCTTTGCGCGCGATGGCTTTGGTGTGGATGGAGCGCTTGGCCGCTTTCCGTCCCCATTTGTGTGGCGCGGTCTGGCACGGCACGGCGAACCGCTTGTCGGATATTTCCATCCAGCTGTTTTGCGATGACTCCAAATCAGCGGAGATTGCCCTGATCGACCACCGCGTGCCCTATACACCGGCGACAGTTACCGGTTTTCGGGGCGAGCCGGTCGAGGCCTTGAGTTTTGCCAGCCAGAACCCTGAGCTGGGTTTGGCCGTAGGTGTGCATTTGATGGTGTACGACCTGGATGATTTGCGCGGCGCGCTGAAGCCGGATAGCAAGGGGCGTAGCCCGCGCGGCGATACCGAGGCCGTGCGTAACTTATTGAAGGGGGCTGCATGAGTGCAGAAGTGTCAACACAGCGCCGGCGGCTTGTCGGCGGCGTTGCCGCTGTGGCTGGCTTGGCGGGGGCTGGTCTGGCTTGGTGGAGGCATCAACCGGAGTCCACATTGAACGAGGCTGAACAAGCGCTATGGGGGCTGCGTTTCGATACGCCCGCAGGCGGTGGTCTGGATATGCGGGGATTGCGTGGCAAGCCGGTGCTGCTGAACTTCTGGGCGACCTGGTGCCCGCCCTGTGTAGAAGAGATGCCGCTGATTGACCGTTTTTTTAAGGAAAATGCGGCTAACGGTTGGCAAGTTGTGGGATTGGCCGTGGACCAACCAGGGGCTGTGCGGCAATTTTTGCAAAAAACCCCGGTCAGTTATCCTATTGGAATGGCCGGGTTGGGCGGTACGGAGCTGGGCCGGTCTTTGGGCAACCTGAGCGGTGGCCTGCCCTTTACACTGCTGCTGGGGGGCTCCGGTGCTGTGCTTCATCGTAAAATGGGTAAGCTAAGCCCCGCTGATTTGCAGCTGTGGGCCGGGTTGAAGTAGAGGCTTCAACCTTCATGCACGCCGTCTTTTTGAATAAATTTCAACCCGGCGTGTACATCGAAATCAAAGAAATAAGCGACTGTTCGATCAATTTGGGGTAGATTGCCCCATTTTCTTACGTCGTGGCTGGAGGTTTTATGGATTTGCGCAAACTCAAAACGTTGATCGACTTGGTGTCTGATTCCAATGTGTCGGAACTGGAAATTACCGAGGCCGAGGGCAAGGTCCGCATCGTCAAGGGTGGTGGTGCCATGGTGTATCAAGCCGCTCCCGTGATGATGGCGCCCGCGCATGCTGAAACGGTGGCCCCTGCTGCTCCCGTTGCGGTGGCTGCCGCACCGGTGGCTGAAGCAGCCACTGGCCACGTGGTGAAGTCGCCGATGGTGGGCACCTTCTATCGCTCTTCCAGCCCAGGTGCCAAGGCCTTTGTGGAAGTGGGTAGCCAGGTCAAGGAAGGCGACACCATCTGCATTATCGAAGCGATGAAGATTTTGAACGAGATCGAAGCGGACAAGGCCGGGACGGTGGTGCAGGTCTTGTGTGAAAACGGCCAGGCTGTGGAATACGGTCAGCCTTTGTACGTGATCGAGTGATCCCGCAGGATTTGGTAGAGCATGTTTAAAAAAATACTGGTTGCGAATCGCGGCGAAATTGCCCTACGTATCCAACGCGCGTGCCGCGAAATGGGTATCAAGGCGGTCATGGTGTACTCTGAAGCCGACCGTGACGCCAAGTACGTTAAGCTGGCCGACGAGGCTGTGTGCATTGGCCCGGCGGCGTCGGCTCTGAGTTATCTGAATATGCCAGCCCTGATTTCGGCGGCAGAAGTCACGGATGCCGAGGCTATTCACCCCGGCTATGGTTTTCTGAGTGAAAACGCTGATTTTGCAGAGCGCGTGGAGAAAAGCGGCTTCCAGTTCATCGGCCCAACTCCGGAAAACATCCGCACCATGGGTGACAAGGTGTCTGCCAAGCAGGCCATGATCAAGGCCGGTGTGCCTTGTGTGCCCGGCTCGGAAGGTGAGTTGCCGGATGATCCGGTCATTATTCGCCGTACTGCGAAAGCTGTGGGTTATCCAGTCATCATCAAGGCGGCGGGCGGCGGCGGTGGTCGTGGCATGCGTGTGGTGCACACGGAGGCCGCATTGGTCAATGCCGTCCAGATGACCAAGGCGGAAGCCCTGGCTGCATTTGGCAATGGCGCTGTGTATATGGAGAAATACCTCCAGAACCCACGCCACATTGAAATTCAGATCCTGGCGGACAAGTTCAAGAATGCCGTCTACTTGGGCGAGCGCGACTGCTCCATGCAGCGCCGCCACCAAAAGGTACTGGAA
Organism: Rhodoferax sp. GW821-FHT07F03; assembly: GCF_059418745.1. NCBI lineage: Bacteria > Pseudomonadati > Pseudomonadota > Betaproteobacteria > Burkholderiales > Comamonadaceae > Rhodoferax > Rhodoferax sp. GW821-FHT07F03. The sequence goes on along the minus strand of NZ_JBWKQM010000022.1, from coordinate 40,085 downwards.
GAAGCCCCTGCGCCTGGTATTCCACGCAAGCTGATCGAGCGTATCGGCGAGCGCTGCGTTGCTGCGTGCAAGAAGATAGGTTATCGCGGTGCGGGTACGTTCGAGTTTCTGTACGAAAACGGCGAGTTCTATTTCATTGAAATGAACACCCGGGTGCAAGTTGAGCATCCTGTAACCGAGATGATCACTGGCATCGATATTGTGCGCACCCAGATCATGGTGGCTGCCGGTGAGAAACTGCCGTTTGCCCAGCGCCAGATCGAAATCCGTGGACATGCGATCGAATGCCGTGTGAACGCGGAAGATCCTTACAAATTCATCCCATCTCCGGGGCGAATTTCCATGTGGCATCCACCGGGTGGCCCGGGTGTTCGGGTGGATTCGCATGTTTATACGAATTACTACGTGCCACCGAACTACGACTCGATGGTCGGCAAGATCATTGTGCACGGCGACACCCGTGAGCAGGCTTTGGCCCGCATGCGTACGGCCTTGCTGGAGACGGTGGTCGAAGGGATCAATACCAATATCCCGTTGCACCGCGAGTTGATGGTGGATGCCAAGTTCATGGCCGGTGCCACCAATATCCATTACTTGGAAGAGTGGCTGTCTCAGCACAAACGGTAAGCGCCGATGTTTGAAATCAGTCTGATGTGCCCGCAAGACCGGGTGGAGATGCTCAGCGATGCGCTGGACGCTCTGGATGCCCTGAGCGTGAGCGTGGAAGATGCAGACGCGCAAACCGATGCCGAACAGGCGCTGTTTGGCGAGCCCGGCATGCCACCGCCGCAGGACGGTTGGCAGCGCTCCCGTATTCAGGCGCTGTTTGCTAACGAGGCTTTGGCGCGCGATGCTGCTGAAGTTTTGACGGCACAAGACTTTTTTGTCGATTGCAGCGTGCTGGGTGTGGCTGTCGTGCCCGAGCAGGACTGGGTCCGCGTGACACAGTCGCAGTTTGCGCCGGTGGAAATCACACCTACGTTCTGGATTGTGCCTACTTGGCACGAGCCACCGGCACAGGCGACGCGTGTCATTCGTCTGGATCCGGGTTTGGCATTCGGTACGGGAACCCATCCCACAACCCGTATGTGTTTGCGCTGGATTGCGGGCCAGGAGGCGAGTCGCCTGGCTCGAGTGCTTGACTACGGTTGTGGTTCTGGCATTTTGGCTATTGGTGCAGCCAAGTTTGGTGCGGCAGAAATTGATGCCGTCGATATTGACGATGCAGCGGTGGAGTCCACGGTTCTCAATGCACATGCAAACCACGTGCAACTGCATGCTGGTTTGCCGGACCGCGCCAAGGGGCAGTACCAAACGGTGCTTGCCAATATCCTGGCAACGCCATTGAAGGTGCTTGCGCCCTTGCTGTGTTCCCATGTGGCACCGGGCGGCTCATTGGTGCTTGCCGGCATTTTGGAGCGCCAGTCGGAAGAGCTGAAACAGGCTTATGCGCCTTGGGCGCAGCTGGACGTATCGGACCGGGAAGACGGTTGGGTGCTGATGACGGCAAGCTTGTAGCGCATGCTACTGTTGGCTGGAACTGTAAAAGTCTATGGCCTTGATTACACGTTGTCCTGTTTGCGGTACGCAGTTCAAGGTTGTTCCTGACCAGCTCAGGATTTCCGAGGGCTGGGTACGTTGTGGTCAATGTGCAGAGGTTTTTGATGCCTCCAGCGATCTTCAGCAAGGTGAGATGGCGATGCCAGGGACGGCGGTTTTAGGTGCTGCTGTCGCTCCCGTTCTTGATGCTGCACCTGTAGAAAGTGTGGGAGTAGATGCGGATCTACCCCATGCTCCGTATTTGAATCCTACTGAGCCTGAGTCGTTTACCAATTACCTGAATCAGGCATCGGTGTCGTCAGTGCTTCCCGTTCAAGAAGATGTCTTACCCGAGGAGCCCGAAGAGGGGCCTGCGGCACCACTACTTCCTCCGGATATAGAGGCTGCTGGGGGCCAGGAGTCGGATGTTTTCCCGGTTGTCGACCAAGTTGACGTAAATGTGCTGCCTGAAGCGGAGCTTGAGGCGGAGCCTGAAGATGCGCCAGAGCTTGAAGAGCAGCCATTGTCTTCACCTGTGCTTTTTGCACCTGGACCCTCTGTAGAGTCATTGGCTGCAAATTACTCCTTTGCCCGGGCTCCAACTCCTCCAAGCGATGGTCAGACGCGGTTTGTACGCTGGGGCACCTTGTTGGGAGTGGGGTTGCTGGGCTTGCTGTTGGGCTTGCAGGTGCTGATGTACGGGCGGGACCGTATTGTTGCCAGTTGGTCGTCCACCAAACCATGGTTCCAGTCTGCGTGTGGGTTGTTGGGGTGCGAGGTGCAGGCGCTGCGACATATAGAGTCCATTGCCATCGACAGTTCATCGCTGAGTGTTGCGCATAACGACGCTTACCATTTGAGCCTGGTGTTAAAAAATCATGCGATGGTTGATTTGGCGATGCCTGCACTGGAGTTCGTGCTGACGGATGGTGATGAGCAGGCGTTGTTCCGTCGCGTGCTGTCCCCATCGGATTTCGGCGGGGCATCCCGATTGTTATTTGCAGGACGGGAATGGGCAACATCGGTCGATGTGCAGGTGTTGGACAATGCCATGAAGTCCCATATCGTCGGCTACCGCTTGCTGGCGTTTTACCCCTGAAGTAAAAAAGGCCTGGCATCTTGCGATGCCAGGCCTGAGACGAACAAGTCTTGTTCGATCAGGGTTTGCTTGCGGTTGGAAACGGCCAAGCAGCTTGTGGATTGAGCGTGGTCTGTGCCGAAGATGCTGCGGGGGCAGGCGCAGGCTTCGCTGCAGGGGCCTTTGTAGCTTTTTTTGCTACCGTTTTCGTGGCCTTCTTGGCCGCAGGGGCTTTCTTGGCTACAACAGCTGCCTTCTTCGCAGGAGCGGCTTTCTTGGCGGGTGCTGCCTTCTTGGCTGCTGCCTTGGGTGCAGGAGCGGCCTTTTTTGCTGCTGCCTTTACGGGTGCGGCCTTCTTGGCTGCAGCCTTTGCGGGAGCGGCCTTGGCTGCTGGAGCCTTGACTGCAACTGCCTTTTTGGCGGGTGCGGCTTTCTTGGCTGGTGCAGCTTTCTTTGCTGGCGCGACAGCAGCTTTTTTGGCCGGAGCCGCTACTTTTTTCGCAGGCGCAGCCTTCTTGGCGGGCGCGGCAGCTTTCTTTGCTGGCGCAGCCTTCACAGGTGCCGCTTTCTTTGCAGCGGGCTTAGCAGCCGCTACTTTTTTGGCTGCTGCCGCTTTCACGGGAGCCGCTTTCTTTGCGGGAACAGCCTTTTTTGCGGCTGGTTTTTTTGCAGTTGCCATTATTTTCTCCTTGATCTGTTTACAAAGAGCACTTGCTGCCGGTTGGTTGGCATCAAGCGATGCATGGTGTTGGGCCAATGCCCAGCACCATGTACTCGGGAGCGCAAACATCTACTCGCCCGTGGAGGCGAGTGGTGATTTGCGCATTGTTGGAAAGCATGGGGCAAGAAAAGCTTAATCCCAGGAGAGCGCACCGCCCGATTGGTATTCAATCACGCGGGTTTCAAAGAAATTGCGCTCTTTTTTGAGGTCGATCATTTCGCTCATCCATGGGAATGGATTTTCTTCGTGCGGGAAGCAGGCTTCCAGGCCGATCTGGGTCGCACGGCGGTTGGCAATGTAGCGCAGATAGCCTTTGAACATGGATGCGTTCATGCCTAGCACACCACGCGGCATGGTGTCTTCTGCGTACTGGTATTCCAGTTCGACGGCTTTCATGAACAGGTCTTTGATCTCGGTCTTGAACTCAGCAGTCCACAGGTGCGGATTCTCCAGCTTGAGTTGGTTGATCAAATCGATGCCAAAGTTGCAATGCATGGACTCGTCACGCAGGATGTATTGGTACTGCTCGGCTGCACCCGTCATCTTGTTCTGCCGACCCAAAGCCAGGATCTGGGTGAAGCCGACATAGAAGAACAGGCCTTCCATCAGGCATGCAAACACAATCAATGACTTCAGCAGGGTTTGGTCGTTCTCTGGAGTGCCCGTACGGAAATTCGGGTCCATGATCGCTTCAATGAAGGGGATCAGGAACTCGTCCTTGTTGCGAATGGATGCGACTTCGTTGTAGGCGTTGAAGATTTCGCTTTCATCCAGGCCCAGCGATTCCACGATGTACTGGTAGGCATGGGTATGGATGGCTTCTTCAAACGCCTGGCGCAACAGGAACTGGCGGCATTCGGGCGCCGTGATGTGGCGGTAAGTGCCCAGCACGATGTTGTTGGCGGCCAATGAGTCGGCAGTGACAAAGAAGCCGAGGTTGCGCTTGACGATACGGCGTTCATCTTCTGTCAGGCCGTTGGGGTCTTTCCAGAGCGCGATGTCGCGGGTCATGTTGACCTCTTGCGGCATCCAGTGGTTGGCGCAGGAGGCCAGGTATTTCTCCCAGGCCCATTTGTATTTGAAAGGCACCAACTGGTTGACATCGGTCTGACCATTGATGATGCGTTTGTCGGCGGCATTCACGCGACGTGCAGCCGTAGCTTGTGCGGTGACGTGTGCTGCTGCTGTGGCCACAGTGGCCTGGACGGCAACCGGTGTTGCAGCTGGTGCGGATGTAGGTGTAGCCGAAAAAACGGCGTGTGATGCCTCACGGTTGATGGGTAAACCGCTTTGCGCTGCAGATGGCGATGAGGGCGTGACTTCTTCGTCCCAGGTCAACATAAATTTTCCAATGCTAGGATTATGAGAGCAGCGTCACAAAATGAAAAGCGTTCATTTTCAACGCTGCTATTTTGTGCCGTTTGTGTTGCTCATGCGCATCGTGAAAACAAGGTTTCACGATGCGTGGCAAGCAGGCTTGGATTTATTGGCAGGCTTCGCAGCCTGGGTCGTCGATGGCGCAGAACTTGATGTCGGTTGCAGGGCTGGTGGCCAGTGCATCGGCGTTGATTTGCTGGCGTGCTGCGACTGCGGCTGCATCGACCGCGCTCATGGTTTGCCCAGGAGCTTGACCTGACGAAACTGCATTCATGCGGCCTGCCGCCACAGTGGATTTCTCCACGTGGGTGGCACTGCGGGTACGCAGGTAGTAAGTCGTTTTCAGGCCGCGCGTCCATGCCAGCTTGTAGGTGTCGTCGAGCTTCTTGCCGGAGGCGCCGGCCATGTATATGTTGAGCGACTGGGCTTGGTCTATCCATTTCTGGCGGCGTGACGCAGCTTCGACCAGCCAGGTGGTTTCCACTTCGAAGGCCGTGCGGTACAGCGCCTTGATTTCGTTTGGTACGCGGTCAATTGATTGCAGTGAACCGTCGAAATGTTTCAGGTCCATCAGCATCACGTTGTCCCACAGGCCCAAGCGCTTCAGGTCATGTACCAGGTAGCTGTTGATGACGGTGAATTCGCCGGACAGATTGGACTTGACGGACAGGTTGCCAAAGCAGGGCTCGATAGATGCATCCACGCCGATGATGTTGGAAATCGTGGCCGTAGGGGCGATGGCGACGCAGTTGGAGTTGCGCATGCCGTCGGCCTTGATTTTTTGGCGCAGCGCGTCCCAGTCCAGTGTTGCCGAACGGTCCACGTCTACGTAGCCGCCGCGGGCTTGGGCCAGCAGGTCCAGTGTGTCCAGTGGCAGGATGCCCTGGTCCCACAGGGAGCCCTTGTAGGTGGAGTATTGGCCGCGCTCTTTGGCCAGCTCGCTGGATGCCCAGTAGGCGTAGTAGCAGATGGCTTCCATCGATGTGTCTGCGAATGCCACAGCGCCTTCACTGGCATAGGCGATGCGCAGCGCGTACAGACTGTCTTGGAAGCCCATCAAGCCCAGGCCAACCGGGCGGTGGCGCATATTCGAGTCGCGGGCTTTTTTGACGGCGTAGTAGTTGATGTCGATCACGTTGTCGAGCATGCGCATGGCCGTGGAAATGGTCTTTTGCAGCTTGGCGTGGTCGAGTTGGCCGTTGGTGATGTGTTGGCGCAGATTGACCGACCCCAGGTTGCACACAGCGGTTTCGTCATCACTGGTGTTCAGCGTGATTTCTGTGCACAGATTGGATGAGTGCACCACACCGGCATGCTGCTGTGGGCTGCGCACATTGCAGGCATCCTTGAAGGTGATCCAGGGGTGGCCGGTTTCGAACAGCATGGTCAGCATCTTGCGCCACAGGTCGCTCGCTGGCAGGGTGCGCGAAGGCTTGATTTCACCGCGTTGGGCCTTGGCTTCGTAGGCGGTGTAGGCCTTTTCGAAATCGACTCCGAACTTGTCGTGCAGGTCGGGCACGTTGGAGGGTGAGAACAGCGTCCAGCTGCCGCCTTCCATGACGCGGCGCATGAACAGATCCGGCACCCAGTTGGCGGTGTTCATGTCGTGGGTGCGGCGGCGGTCATCGCCGGTGTTCTTGCGCAGCTCCAGGAATTCTTCGATGTCCAGATGCCAGGTTTCCAGGTAGGTGCAGACCGCGCCCTTGCGCTTGCCGCCCTGGTTCACCGCGACAGCGGTGTCGTTTACAACCTTCAGGAAGGGAACCACACCTTGCGATTCGCCATTCGTGCCTTTGATGTGGCTGCCCAGGGCGCGCACACGGGTCCAGTCGTTGCCCAGGCCGCCGGCAAACTTGGACAGCAAGGCGTTTTCCTTGATGGACTCGTAAATGCCGTCCAGATCGTCGGGCACGGTGGTTAGATAGCAGGACGACAGCTGGGGGCGCAGCGTGCCGCTGTTGAACAGCGTGGGCGTGCTGGACATGAAGTCAAACGCCGACATGACTTCGTAGAACTCGATGGCGCGGGCTTCGCGGTCGGTTTCGTTCAGGGCCAGGCCCATGGCTACGCGCATGAAGAAGGCCTGTGGCAGTTCGATGCGGGTCTTGCGGATGTGCAGGAAATAGCGGTCGTACAGGGTCTGCAGGCCCAGGTAATCAAACTGCAGGTCGCGCTGGGGCTTGAGTGCCGCGCCGAGCTTTTGCAGGTCGAAGGTCAGCAGCTTGGCATCCAGCAGTTCAGCGTCTACACCCTTTTGGATATAGCTGGGGAAGTAGTTGGCGTATTCCTGTGCCAGTTCGGCTTGCGTGACGTCCTTGCCCAGTACTTCTTTGGCAATGGTGTGCAACAGCAGGCGGGCGGTGGCGTAGGTGTAGTCGGGGTCGGTTTCGATCAGGGTACGGGCAGCCAGAATGGCGGCCTTGTAGACCTCTTCCATGGGCACGCCGTCGTACAGGTTGCGCATGGTTTCCGCCACGATGGGGGCGGCCGTCACTTCGCCGCCCAGGTTGGCGCAGGCCTGTTCGATCAGTTGTTGCAAGCGTGCCGTGTCCAATGGCACGCGTTGGCCCGCGTCCAGTACATGCAGCACGGGGGCTGCTGGTGCCTGTTCAACGCTTTGTTTGGCACGCTCTTGGGAATGGCGCTCGCGGTACAGCACATAGGCGCGCGCGACTTCATGGTGGCCGCCGCGCATGAGGCCCAGTTCCACATGGTCCTGCACGTCTTCGATATGGAAGGTACCGCCGCCTGGACGCGAGCGCACCAAAGCCCGAATCACGCCCTGCGTCAACGCGTCCACCACTTCGCGCACGCTGGCTGATGCTGCGCCTTGCGTGCCGTGCACGGCCAAGAAGGCTTTCATCATGGCGATGGCAATTTTGCCCGGCTCAAAAGGCACGACTGCGCCATTGCGGCGGATGACCTGGTAGTGGGCCAGCGTACCTTGCACTGCGGCGTCGCCATGGCTTGCGTCGTGGAGCGTGGAGTGTGGCTGGGGGACGGTAGACGGGGTGTTCAACGCGGTTTGCATAGCTTCCTTTGGACTTTTGGGACAGTATGAAGAGTGGAATGGGCGGTAATGGCAACCGCCGCAGCGAAACTGAGGTGCTTCGTAGCACTGGCTGGACACTATATATAGGGTCTTAAATCAATTCAAGCCACTACCGGTAGTGTACCGCCCTGCGAATAGCGCCTTGCGTGTCGGGTTTTGTTTGAGCACGGAGTGCAACCCTCCGGCAAGTGTTGTACTGCCTTGTCTGCGGCAGAAAAACCTAGGCTGGATGCGGGTTCTCGCCGGATTTGCCTTGTTTGGCAGCGTAATTCCTGGGGTGAGGCATGTGTCCGGGTGTATCTGGCCGCAGCCAGCAAGCTAAAAATATTTCTCAGAGTCCGGTGCCGAGCGGGAAATAACGGGCGTCCCAACCGGTTCCGCGTTGCAGCCTTGGCCAGCTGAAGCCGGTTCCTGGGTCTTTTTTTCGGCCTGGGGCGATATGTTCATGGCCTGCGATATGGCGTATCGGATAGGCTTGTGCGATGGCCGGAACCAGACTGGTCAGGGTTTCATATTGCGCGGCTTCGAAGCTGTCGCCTTCCAGGCCTTCCAGTTCGATACCTATGGAGTCATCGTTGCAGTTGCTGCGCCCCCGGTACTGGGATACCCCGGCATGCCAGGCTCGGTCGTCCGTACTCACAAACTGCCACAGCTCGCCATTGCGGCGTATATAGAAGTGGGCAGATACCTGCAGCCCGCGGATGCTGTTGAAATAGGGGTGGGCGTCCCAGTCCAGCGTATTGGCGAACAATGCCATCACCTCGTCTCCGCCATATTGCCCCGGCGGCAGGCTGATGGAATGGATCACCACCAGGTCGATGCGTGCCTGGGGTGGGCGTGGGCCGTAATTTGGCGAGCGTTGCTGGTGGGCAAAACGGTACCAGCCGTTTGACCACAGGGGGCGGCTGGGCTCGGTTGCTGCTTTAGGCGTCATGGGGCTCGTTGTCCTGCGGAGTGGCGATGTTGAGCCGTTCGATGCGGTAGCGTATCTGGCGCAGGCTCAGTCCCAGGCGATTGGCTGCCGCTGTGCGGTTGAAACCTGTTTCATGCAGTACCTTGACCAGGATCTCTCGCTCCTGCCGGTCCAGAAATGCCTGCAGGTCAGAGGGGACCGAGTCCAGGGTCCAGGGACTTGACGAGATACCGGGATCGGCGGGGGCCGTCGGCTCTGATGAGGTTTCGGGCAGCGGTACCAAGCCCATGTCCTGCGTGGGTTCAAAGTCCAGGTCCAGGTGCAAGGCTTCACCATCACCCATGGCGACCGCGCGGTGTAGCAGGTTTTCAAGTTCACGCACATTGCCGCCCAGCGGGTGGTTGGCCAACTGCTCCAGCAGTTCACAGGATAGGCGCGGTGGCGGCATGCCCGACTCTTGTGCGATGCGCTCCAGCAAGGCCTCGCATAGCGACGGCAGGTCTCCGCGGCGCTCGCGTAGTGGCGGGATGGCGATCTCGATCACATTCAAGCGGTAGTACAAATCCTGGCGGAAGCGGCCGGCCTTGACATCGGCGGCCAGGTCCTTGTGCGTAGCGCTGACGATGCGTACGTCTACCGCCTCTTCCTGGACCGAGCCCAGGGCACGTACGCTGCGCTCCTGTATGGCCCGCAGCAGCTTGGACTGCATGGCCAGGGGGAGGTCGCCAATTTCATCCAAAAACAAGGTGCCATTGCGGGCGGCCTGGAAGTAACCTTGTCGGTCTTGCGTGGCACCGGTGTACGAGCCTTTTTTGGCACCGAAGAACTCGGCTTCCAGCAGGTTCTCGGGGATGGCGCTGCAATTCACCGCCACCAGTGGGCCAGCGGCGCGGTGGCTGTTGGCGTGCAGGGCTTGGGCCACAAGCTCTTTGCCGGTGCCTGATTCGCCTCGAACCAGTACCGGTGCCATGCTGCGCGCGACCTTGATGATGCGCTGCTTGACTTGCTGCATGGCGTCCGAGGTGCCCACCAATTTTTGTAGCGCACTGTTCCCGGAAGCTGTGCGTTGGGGCTCCTTTTCATTCGGGGGGGCGGTGCGCTGTGTTCGGTTGCTGTCCTGGATCGCCGACGCCACCACGGTGCGAAATTGCTTCAGGTCCACCGGCTTGGTCAGGTAGTCGAAAGCACCAGCCTTCAGTGCCTCCACGGCATTTTCGGCCGAGCCGTAGGCGGTCATGACGATGACGCGCTCAGCGCGTTGCTGGGCTTTCAGGCTGTGCAATAGTGTGCTCCCCAGGCCGTCAGGTAGGCGCATATCGGTGATCACGACGTCGAAGCGCTGCTGGTCCAGCATCAGGCGGGCCTCTTGCAGGTCGGCTGCGGTGTCGATACGGTAGCCCTCGCGCAGCAAGGTCAGCTCATACAGCGTGCGCAAATCGGGTTCATCATCCACCACCAAGACGGATGCCGGGGAGGATGCACTGGATGAGGCCATGGTCAGACGGGTTGGATATCTAAAGGACGTGCCGCCAGGCTGCTTGGCTTGGGCGGGCGGAATTGCACAAAAAACTCATTGCCTTGTACTTCCTGGCCATTGCGCACCCGCGTCGCACGCTGGTAGCCGATGCTGGCGCGGTGGCGTTCGCACAATTCCCGGCAAATATACAGACCCAGTCCGCTGGAGCGGCTCTCAGAGCTGAAAAAAGGTTCAAACAAATGCTGCTCTACGGTTTGCTCCAGAGCTGGGCCGTCACTCCAGACTTGCAGATGCGATTGCTGGTTGGCCGACAGGCTGGTGCTGACCTGGATGGCCTCGGGCTGTGTGCTGACGTGGCGTGCGGCGTTGTCCAGCAGATTCAGCAGTACGCGCCGCAAATGGTCGGCATCGAAGTCCACCGGCATGCCCAGAGTGGCAGGGGTAACCTTGACTTGCTGGCGGCGCGCGTCCTGTTGCGTCCAATCGGCGCAAATGTTGTTGATGGCTTCGTCCAGACGGGTTTGCGGTGGCCGGCCGGTGCCGGAGTGCTGCAGGCGGGCAATACCCAGCACTTCATCAACGATCTTGGACAGCCGCAATGCATTCTGTTGCACCATATGCGTCAGCCGCTGGTGGGCCGGGTCTGTCAGGTCTTCTTCCAATAGCGCGTTGGCTTGGGTAATGGCGGCCAGTGGGTTGCGGATTTCATGGGCTACGGCGGCCGACATACGGCCCATGGCGGCCATTTTTTCAGTGCGTAGCCGGGCCTCAATTTCACGCAGATCGTGCAAAAACAGCACGCACAGGCTTTCCGTGCGAGCGGCCTGCGCCACCGTCATGCGGGTGCGGACCCGTACGCGGCGCGGGCTTTTGCCCGTCGCGTGGATGCTGATGTCACCGTTCTGGGGGCTCTCCGTGGCAAACGTCTTTTGCGCCAGCGCCAGCAGAGTGCGCCAACCGGGCTCACTGGACAAGAGTAGCGGAGGGCCTGCCTCTGCTCCCAGCAGCCAGCGGGCTGCCGGGTTGGCGGTACGGGTGGCGCCGTGGATATCGACCACCAGCACACCGTCGGCCAGGGTTTCGATCACCAATTCATTGACGCGGGTCTGCAGCTGTGCGTTCATCTGGCTGCGCAAGGCTAGCTGTTCTTCGCCCTCCAGTCGGGCTGCCAGTTGATTGACCAGGAAGGCCACCACGAAATACCCCATGCCGGTGAGCCCGCTTTGCACCAACCGGGCGGTACCGTCCGCGCTGTGGTGGGACGTCCACCAGGCTTCCAGCAGCAACAGCAGGGTCATGCCGGCCGCCGTACCCAGGGCAATGCGGCGCGAACCCTGCACCGCGGCCAGCAGTACTGGCAGCGCCAGCAGCGGGCTGTAGTTGATGCTGCTGGACTCCAGCAGCTGCAAAATGGAGAACACCAGCGCATCCACGCCGACCGTGCCGGCCCAGTAGCGGGCCGGCGGCTGTGCATCGCCGCTGGGGTGCACGCGCAGGCGCACCGCCAGGGTGCTGGCGAAATAGCCTACGCAGAACAGCAGCATCCACAGTGATACATCCTGGCCCAGAGCCCACAGTGAGACATGCAGCAACAGAATAGCCAGCGCAATGCTGACCCGGGCTGTCATGAACCCGTACCAGACCCGTGCCAGCGCCAGCGGCGCGCTGGGGGCCTGCAGGGTGGGGGTGGTGTTTGCCATTACCCTTCTGCCTGCTTGCGGTGTGCTTCGCCGCAGTAAGCGCCGTGCGCCGTGTGGATGGCCTCGGTGGACGGCAGATGTACGCCGCAGACCCGGCAAGTCACCATGTTTTGCAACTCCGCAGGGCGGCGCGGCGCTTGGGGGCGTTCGGCGAGTCGCCTTGATCGCCACAGCCATACGCCGAACAATACGGCCAGCAAGACCAGCAATAGCTTCATATGCCGCGCCTCAACACCACTTCCAGTACAAACTGCGAACCCACATAGGCCAGCAACAGCAGGCCGGCGCCTATGTACAGCACCCGCACGGCTTTGCGCCCGCGCCAGCCAAAGCGGCTGCGCCCCAGCAGCAGAATCGCAAAGGTCAACCAGGACAGCAGCGAAAACACGGTCTTGTGGCTCCATCGCCAGCCATGTACTCCATACAGCTGTTCGTCAAAAAACCAGCCCACCAGCAGAGTGGCGGACAGCAGCACAAAGCCCGCCGTGACCAGCCGGAACGTCAGCCGTTCCAACGTCAGCAAGGGTAGGCCGCTGGGTGCTTCTGCGGCGTTGCGCATCTGCCGTTCGGCCCGGGTCATCAGCCAGGCGTGCACCACCGCCGCCGCAAACAAGCCATAGGACGCAATGCCCAGGGCCCAGTGCAGAGGCAGCCAGGGCGAGGCAATGTCGTGCAGTGAACTGCCCGGAAACAACAAGGCCAGTAGTACCGCTACCGCCCCCAGTCCGGCCAGGGCCCAGCGTGCCTCCAGCTGCGGGAACAGATGGCTTTCAACCGCATATACCGTCAGCACCAGCCAAGCCGTGACCGATAAGGCCGGGGCAAAGCCGAAGTGCGGTGGCGAGTTAAATAAGCCTATGCTGAGTGCCAGCCCGTGCAATAGCCAAGCCAGCCACAACGCGCTTTTGCTGGCCCGCATGCTGAGGTGCGGGGCGCCTAGCGCGGGTACCGCATAGGCCAGAGCGGCAGCCACGCACAGCAGCACGTTGGCGAAGGGCGCAGTCGTTAAAATCATGGGCACAGTTTAGCGTTTCGCCCCGTACCCAGTCCTTGGCGCGGGCCTGCCTTGCGCAGCACCCGCACAACCCTCTCCGGAAATTTCTTATGGCCTCCGCCCTCACCGACAAACTCTCCCGCCTAGTCAAGGAAATCCGAGGCCAGGCCCGCATCACCGAGTCCAATGTGGCGGACATGCTGCGCGAAGTGCGCATGGCCCTGCTGGAGGCCGACGTGGCCTTGCCGGTGGTCCGTGACTTCATTGCCCGGGTGAAAGAAAAAGCCTTGGGCCAGGAGGTCATGGGCTCGCTGTCGCCCGGCCAGGCACTGGTGGGCATTGTCAACCGTGAGCTCAGCCGCACCATGGGCGAGGGTGTGAGCGACATCAATCTGGCAGCCCAGCCACCCGCCGTGATTTTGATGGCCGGTCTGCAAGGGGCGGGCAAGACCACTACCACCGCCAAGCTGGCCAAGCACCTGATCGAAAAGCGCAAGAAGAAGGTGCTCACCGTGTCCGGCGACGTCTACCGCCCTGCTGCCATCGAGCAGCTGAAGATGGTCACCAAGCAAGCCGGTGCCGAGTGGTTCCCCAGCACGCCTGACCAAAAGCCCGCCGACATCGCCGCAGCCGCCATCGATTACGCCCGCAAGCACTACTTTGACGTGCTGCTGGTCGATACCGCCGGCCGCCTGGCCATCGATGAAGTGCTGATGAACGAAATCAAGGGCCTGCACGCGCTGCTCAAGCCAGTGGAAACCCTGTTTGTGGTCGACGCCATGCAGGGCCAGGACGCGATCAATACCGCCAAGGCTTTCTCTGATGCCCTGCCGCTGACCGGCATCATCCTGACCAAGACCGATGGTGATTCCCGTGGCGGTGCGGCCCTGTCGGTGCGCCATGTCACCGGCGTGCCGATCAAGTTTGCCGGTACCAGCGAAAAGATCGACGGACTGGAAGTGTTTGACGCTGAGCGCCACGCTGGGCGGGTGCTGGGCATGGGCGACATCCTGGCCCTGGTCGAACAGGTCACGGCCGGCGTGGACATGGCCGCCGCGCAAAAGCTCGCCCTGAAGGTGAAGAGCGGCGAGAGCTTTGACCTAAACGACTTCCTGGGCCAGATCCAGCAGATGAAGCAGATGGGCGGCCTGTCCAGTCTGATGGATAAGCTGCCCACCCAGATGACCGCCAAGGCCGGTCAAATGGACATGGACAAGGCCGAACGCGACATCCGACGCAAGGAAGGCATCATCCACAGCATGACCCCGCTGGAGCGCCGCAAGCCCGACCTGATCAAGGCCACCCGCAAGCGCCGCATCGCCGCCGGTGCCGGCGTGCAGGTGCAAGAGGTCAACCGCATGCTGAACGAGTTTGGCCAGATGCAGGAAATGATGAAAAAGATGAAGGGCGGCGGCATGATGAAGATGCTCAAGCGCATGGGCGGTATGAAGGGCATGCCCAAGATGCCGTTTTAGGCTTTTAAGCCTTTTGGGCTGCCAGCGCAGGTGGTCGTTCCACCGGGGTATAGGGAAAGGTATCAAGGACGATATCTATGCGGGCATAGCTTTTCAGGTACTTTTGCCGTGGCAACGGGCCCGCCAGAGTGACCCGGGACGCATCGATACCTGCGCTTTCCAGTTTTGCTCGGAATTGTTGCTGGAACGCTTCGTCACTAACCGGATGGTTGGAGGGCTGTCAAGCGCACCGCGCGGGCACGGATGGCTTGCTATATCCAAACGAAAATGGTTCGGTTACAAAAAACATATCCGGCATTACCCTGGGTTCACCGGGTTTGCAGACTTTGGGCGACTGAAGCGGGGCTTGCTGAGGTATTCTGAACATTAACTTACATTTTCGGGGCAAGATGGCTCACATGAAAAATCTCAAGATTTCCACCCGGCTGCTGGTATTGGTCGGTGTTTTATCGGCCTTGCTGGTGGCGATTGGCGCACTTGGTCTGTTCGGGATCGCCAAGTCGAATGGGGCCATCGAGTCCATGTACAAGGACCGCATGCAGACCCAGACCTGGGTGTCTGACTTCTTGCTGCTTACCACGCGCAACCGCCTGCTGGTGTCCAACGCTCTGATGTCGCCGGTGCCGGAGAAGGTTGCCAAGGCCATGGCTGAGGCCACCGCCAATATCCAGAAGGTGAATACGGTGTGGGCATCGTTGTCGGCGGTGCCCATGGGGCTGGAAGGTAGCAAGCTGATCAAGGCGATTGGCGACCAGAACCAGAAGATCATGCAGGAAGGGCTGCAGCCTGCAATGGCCGCTCTGGCCAGCGAAGACACGGCCACGGCGCGGGTGCTGGTGGTGCGCAAGTTTGGTGATTTGTTCGACCCGCTGCTGGACAATACCAGCGCTCTGCTGACCCTGACCAAAGAGGCCACGCTGCGTGATTACCAAGATGCCGAGGCGCGGTACCTGGTGATTCGCAATATTGCCATCGCCGCCATCGCTGTCGGTGTCGTGTTTGCAGTACTGTTTGGTTTTGCCTTGATGCGCAGCATCACCCGGCCGCTGCAGCAGGCCAGCCAGGTGGCGAATGCGGTGGCCAGTGGCGACCTGAGCCAGCAGATCGACACCACGGGTAAGGACGAAGTGTCGTCCGTGATGCTGGCGCTCAGTTCTATGCAGTCCAGCCTATCGCAGGTGGTGGCCACGGTGCGCCGTGGATCGGAGAGCGTGGCCAATGCCAGCGCCGAGATTGCCGAAGGCAACCATGATCTGTCGGCCCGTACCGAACACCAGGCCAGTGCACTGGAGGAAACCGCTGCTTCCATGGAAGAGCTGGGCTCTACCGTGCGGCAGAACGCCGACAGCGCCTCCCAAGCCAACCAACTGGCCCTGCGTGCCAGCAAGGTTGCCATGCAGGGTGGCGAGGTGGTGGCCGAGGTAGTGACCACCATGCAGGGCATCAACGAGTCTTCGCGCAAGATCAGCGACATCATCGGCGTGATCGACGGCATCGCCTTCCAGACCAATATCCTGGCGCTGAATGCGGCGGTGGAAGCCGCCCGCGCGGGCGAGCAGGGCCGTGGCTTTGCCGTGGTGGCCAGCGAGGTGCGCAGCTTGGCTGGACGTTCGGCCGACGCAGCCAAGGAAATCAAGCAGCTGATTTCTGCCAGCGTGGAGCGCGTCGCCCAGGGTAGCCTGCTGGTGGACAAAGCCGGCACCACCATGACCGAGGTGGTGGATGCCATCCGCCGTGCCACCAGCATCATGGGCGAGATCAGTTCCGCCAGCCAGGAGCAAAGCCTGGGCGTGTCCCAGATCGGTGAAGCCGTGACCCAGATGGACCAGACCACACAGCAAAATGCCGCGCTGGTCGAGCAGATGGCGGCGGCCGCCAGCAGCATGCGCGCCCAGGCGCAAGACCTGGTGGACGCGGTGGCCGTGTTCCGGCTGCCGCAGGACCACATGGCTCTGGTGCCGATTGGTAACAACTAGGCCAACTAGCCGTACATCACACCAAGTTCAAGAGCATTTTCCTGGCACAGCGCAGACGAAATATGCGCTGCATGCTATGTTTTAAATAGCGGTTTAATGCCTGTGTGGCAAGTTTATGGACTTGTCATAAAAACATGTAGTTACAACCGCTAAGGTCTAACCCTAGGTCGCCACGTCGGCGGCGCAACATCTCCGGGCGTAGCAGGCTGCACTTGTCTGGCCTCGCCCGTTGCACAGGGTTAGCACATGAAAAATCTCAAAATATCCACCCGCCTGCTGGTACTCGTGGGGGTTTTATCGGCCCTGCTGGTCGCCGTGGGGGCCATCGGCTTGCTGGGCATTTCCCAGTCGAACGCCGTGGTGGAAGCCATGTACAAGCAGCGGATGCAGTCGATTGCCGCCCTGGGCAATTACCAGTTCCTGGCCATGCGTGCGCGGCAGGTGATTTCCGACACGCTGATCGACCCCGTGCCCCTGGTGGTCGCCAAAAATATCCAGGAGGTGGACGCCATCAGCGCTGCCTCCCAGAAGGCCTGGGATACTTTCATTGCCACCCCGATGTCCCCCGCCGCTGCAGGCCTGGTGAAGGAGCTCACCCAAAAGCGCCAAAGCTTCCAGCAAGAGGGCCTCAAACCGGTGATGGAGCGTCTGCGCGACGACGACTTTCTGCCCGCCCAGGTGCTGGTGCTGGGCAAGTTCACCGCCTTGTTCAACCCCATCAGCAACGACATCGTGGCCCTGCTCAAGCTGACCACCGACGAGGCCCAGCAAGACTATGACGCCGCTGTGCTGCGTTACCACGCCATCCGTACCGCCTGCATCGCCGCCATTGCCTTTGGCCTGCTGTTCTCCATGCTGTTTGGCTGGACGCTGATGCGCGGCATCACCGCACCCCTGCTGCGCGCTGGCGGCCTGGCCGAGGCGGTCGCCGGTGGCCGCCTGGACCAGACCGTGGACACGGCGGGCAGAGACGAGGTGGCCGCCGTGATGCAGTCCCTGGCCGCCATGCAGGCCAGCCTGTCCACTGTGGTGGTAAATGTGCGCCAGGGGGCGCAGTCCGTGGCGGCTGCCAGTGCCGAAATCGCCCAGGGAAACCACCACCTCAGCGTGCGTACCGAGCAGCAGGCCAGCGCGCTGCAGGAGACGGCCGTGTCCATGGATACGCTCAGCGCTACCGTGCAGCACAACGCCAGCAGCGCCGTCCAGGCCAACCAGTTGGCCCAGCGCGCCAGTACGGTGGCCCAGCAGGGCGGTGCCGTAGTGGCCGAGGTGGTGACCACCATGCAGGGCATCAATGCTTCTTCGCGCAAGATCAGCGACATCATTGGCGTGATCGACGGCATCGCCTTCCAGACCAATATCTTGGCCTTGAATGCTGCCGTGGAAGCCGCCCGCGCCGGCGAGCAGGGCCGTGGCTTTGCCGTGGTGGCCAGCGAAGTGCGTAGCCTGGCCGGCCGCAGCGCCGACGCGGCCCGGGAGATCAAACTGCTGATCTCCGCCAGCGTGGACCGCGTCGCCCAGGGCTCGGCGCTGGTGGACAGGGCCGGCGCCACCATGGGCGAGGTGGTGGACGCGATCCGCCAGGTGACCGCCATCGTGGCCGAGATCAGCGCCGCCAGCAGCGGCCAAAGCGCGGGCGTGGCCCACATCCTGCAGGCCGTGGGCCAGATCGACCAGGCGACCCAGCAAAACGCGGCCATGGTCGAGGAAATGGCCGCAGCAGCCCGCAGCATGAAGACCCAGGCGCACGAGCTGGTGGCTGCCGTGGAGGTTTTTACCCTGCCCGAGCAGCCGCTGCTTGGGGCTGTGGAGTCGCGTAGCTTGCTATTGAATGCATAGCTGCTGGCGCAGGTTTTGTCTGCGCTAGCAGGTTTTTTGCTGGTTAGAATCCAGCGCCCATGACTGTGCCTGCCATTTCACGCCCCCGTTGCCCGGCCTGCCTGCGCCCGCAGCGCGCCTGCATCTGCGCCTGGGTGCGGCCGACCGAACATGCCGTGGAGCTGTTGCTGCTGCAGCACCCGCTGGAGGTGGACCAAGCCAAGGGCAGCGCGCGCCTGCTGCACCTGAGCCTGCCGCACAGCCGCATGTTGGTCTGCGAAGCCCTGGCGGACGCCGCACTGCTGACGGCTCCCTGGAGCCGGCCTGCGCCGCAACACACCGTGCTGCTCTACCCCGACACGCCGGAAGACGCTGCCCTGGGCCTGCTGCCAGCACCCTCGCTGGACCCCGCAGCGCTGCAAGACCCGGCGCAGATCCGCCTGGTGGTGCTGGACGGCACCTGGCGCAAAAGCCGCAAGATGCTCTACCAAAGCCCCGCGCTGCAGCAACTGCCGCGTCTGGGCCTGCGCGACGTGCCGGCCTCGCGCTACCGCATCCGCAAGGCGCACCGGCCGGACCAGTTGTCCACGCTGGAGGCGACATGCCAAGCCTTGGCTCAGCTGGAGGGTGACGCCGGGCGCTTTCAGCCTTTGCTGGACGCGTTTGATGGATTTGTGGCGCAGCAACTGGCGTACCGGCCAGCTTAAATTTGCTGCGGTTTTAATAGCAGCTTACGCAAGTACTACCTGCGCCAGAGCCCGATTTCTTTTAAATCCCTAATGGATCGACGTCAATCGCCCAGCGGATCAGCCCCTTAGCCTCGGGCTGGCTGCGGGTGGCGCGCAGCACGGCTTGCCAGGTCGACAAGAAGCGTTGCAGCGCCTGGCGCGATGGGCTTTCCACCAGCATCTGGGCGCGCTCGACATTCGCCACCCGCTGCACGCCCATGGGCACGGCGGGGTAGAGCGTGACGCGGTCGGCATCAGGCACATCGCAGGCGGCGGCACTGGCCAGGGTCAGGAAGGCCTGGGCGGCCTTCTGCGTGCGCGCCTCGGCCCGCACCAGGGCCTGGTAGCTGAAGGGCGGCATGCCGGCGCCCAGGCGCTCGCCCAACTGGCTCTGCGCGAACGCCGGGTAGTCGTGCTGGCGCAGCGCGGTAAACAGCGGGTGGGTGGGGTGCTCGGTCTGCACCCACATCTCGCTGGCCGCGCTATGGGCGGCGTCGCGGCCGGCGCGGCCCCCGGCCTGCATCAGCAGGCTGAAGAGTCGCTCCGGCGCACGGAAGTCGCTGGAGAACAGCGCGCCGTCCGGGTTGATAGCCGCCACCAGGGTGATGCGGCGAAAGTCGTGGCCCTTGGCAATCATCTGCGTGCCGACCAGCACATCCACCGCGCCGGTGTGCACCTGGTCCAGCTGGGCTTCCAGCGCGCCCTTGGCCTTGGTGCTGTCGGCGTCTATGCGCGCCACCACCACAGCTCCGCCGTCGGGGCGGCGCAGGTTGACCAGTAGCTCGGCCAGGTGTTCTTCCAGCCGCTCGGTGCCCCGGCCTACGGGCGAGATGTCGGGGTTGCCGCAGCTCGGGCAGGCGCGCGGCACCGGCTCGGCGTAGCCGCAGTGGTGGCAGCGCAGGCTGCGGTCGATCTTGTGGAACACGCGGTAGGCGCTGCAGTGCGGGCATTCGCTCTTCCACTCGCAGGCGCTGCAGGCCAGCACCGGGGCGTAGCCGCGCCGGTTCAAAAACACCATGCTTTGCTCGCCGCGCTCCACCCGCTGCTGGATGGCGGCCAGCAGCGGGGGCGAGAACACGGTTTTCTTCTGCTGCAGATTCATGTCCACCAGGCGCACCTTGGGCAGGGCGCCAGCGCCTATGCGGCTGGGCATGGATAGGCGCACGTAGCGGCCGCCCTCCGCGGCCGGGCGGCTGTGGTGCCAGCTCTCCAGCGAGGGCGTGGCCGAGCCCAGCAGCACCTTGCAGGGCGTGGCTGCGGCGTCGGCCTGGGTGGCTAGGCGGGTTTCCAGCTGGCTGCGGTAGACGGCCAGGTCGCGCGCCGAGTAGCGGGCGCCTTCCTGCTGCTTGTAGCTGGGGTCGTGCTCTTCATCCACCACGATGAGTTTCAGGTGCGGCATGGAGGCAAACACCGCCATGCGCGTGCCCAGCACGATGCGGGCCGTGCCATGGTGGGCCGCCATCCAGCTTTTCAGACGCTGCGGCGGCGTCATGCCGCTGTGCATGGACACCACCGAGGCGGCGCCATACTGCGGCTCGAAGCGTTCGCGGAAACGCGCCTCCAGCTGCGGCGTGAGGTTGATCTCGGGCACCATCACCAGTGCCTGGGCGGTGGGGTCGCGGGCCAGCAGGCTTTGCACCAGCTGCAGGTACACCTCGGTCTTGCCGCTGCCGGTGGCGCCGAACAATAGGAACGGCCCGGCCTGTGCATCAAATTCGGCGATGGCGCTGGTTTGTTCTGCGCTGAGTGCTGCGGAATGTGTAGCGTCTTCGGTTCCTGCTGCTGCACCAATCGGTGGGCGCTTGAGTCGGCGTGCCAGTTGGGTGGTGTCCAGTTCGCGCAATTGCGGGGGCAGGGCGGCCAACGCCACCTCGCCCACGGCGCGCTGGTAGTACTGGGCGGCAAACTGCACCAGGCCGCGCCAGGCGGCGTTCAGCGGCAGCAGCCCGTCCAGCGCCGCGCTGAGGGGGCGGATCTCGAAGTCACTGTCTTCTGGCATCACATCCCACACCACGCCCAGGGTTTCGCGCTTGCCCAGCGGCACCCGCACCAGGCTGCCGGGTGGCAGCGGCGTGGCGTGGCTGTAGGTCAGCGGGCCGGACAGTGCGCTGTGGGCGGGGGTTTGGACAACGACGGAAAGCCGGTGGGACATGTGGGGTGGTGGAGGGTGCAGCTTATGTGCGTTTGTTCACGAAAACTTGTGGATTGGAGCCTAAGTGCTTGATTTACAAATGATTTGAAAGCTATCCCAAGAAGCTGTGGATAACTTTGTTGATATCCCAAGCGGGGGCTCTGTAAAGGCCCGTAAATCAAGGCTCTCAACACTTTGCCTGTAAAAAAAGCATTTTCAGATGACTATATAAATCAACCACTTACGTGCGCTATTCGTTTTATAGCGGCTTGCTGCTTTACGGCCGCTTCACCAAAGGGCAAGCACAAGTTTTGTGCATAACTGGGGCTTGCCAAAACTATTTTTCGCGTGCAGGGCCGCTATTTAGGCCCGGATTCGGTGCGAAGCCCGGTGCACAGCGGCCACCAGTGCGGCCACATGCTCTGGCGGTGTGTACTGGCTGATGCCATGGCCCAGGTTGAAGATGTGTGTCGGCCCGGTGCCGGCGCCCTGATGGGGCCGGCCGAAGCTTTGCACCACCTTGTCCACCTCGGCTTCTATCTGCGCTGGCGGCGCGAACAACACGTTCGGATCGATATTGCCTTGCAATGCTTTGCTGCCGCCAACGAGAGCGCGCGCCTTGGCCAGGTTTACCGTCCAGTCCAGGCCCAGCACCTCGCAGTCCAGGCCGGCCATCTCGTCCAGCCACAGGCCACCGCCCTTGGTGAACACCAGGCGCGGAATGCGTTGGCCGTTGTGCTCGGTCTTGAGTTGCTTGAGCACCTGCTGGGTATAGGCCATGCTGAACTGCTGGAACGCGCCATCGGCCAGCACGCCGCCCCAGCTGTCGAAAATCATCACCGCCTGGGCGCCGGCTTCGATCTGCGCGTTCAGGTAGGCCGCGACCGCGTCGGCATTCACCTGCAGCATGCGGTGCATCAGGTCCGGGCGGCTGTACAGCATGCTCTTGACCAGGCGGTAGTCGTCCGAGCCCTTGCCTTCGACCATGTAGCAGGCCAGCGTCCAGGGGCTGCCCGAGAAGCCAATCAGCGGCACGCGGCCGTTCAGGGCCTTGCGGATCGAGGTGACGGCGTCGAAGACGTAGCGCAGCTTGTCCATGTCGGGCACCTGCAGTGCGGCCACGGCGGCCTCGTCACGCACCGCGTGGGCGAAGCGCGGGCCTTCGCCCTGTGCAAAGCTCAGGCCCAGGCCCATGGCGTCGGGCACGGTGAGGATGTCGCTGAACAGGATGGCCGCGTCCAGCGGGTAGCGCTCCAGGGGCTGCAGCGTGACTTCGGTGGCGTAATCGGTATTGGTCGCCAGTCCCATGAAGCTGCCCGCCTTGGCCCGCGTGGCCACATATTCCGGCAGATAGCGGCCGGCCTGGCGCATCAGCCAGACGGGGGTGTGGTCGGTGGACTGGCGCAGGCAGGCGCGCAGGAAGCTATCGTTCTGGAGCGGGGCAAAGGACATGGTGTGCAAGCGGAGCGTGGGGAAACGCCAAGCTTACCGTACCCACCTGGCTAGATTACTCCACGCGCGGAAAGCACGGTGTGCGCCGTCTTGATGCATTTGTTCTGCACCACCCGCAGTCCGGCGGTCGTGGCGCGCTTGGCGGCTTCGCGGTGGGCGATGCCCTGCTGCATCCACACCGCCTTGGCTCCTATGGCAATGGCCTCTTCCACGATGGGCGGGATGTCCTGGCTCTTGCGGAAGCAGTTCACCACCTCGATGGTGTGCTCCTGCGCGGCGGCTTTCAGGCTGGGGTAGACCTTTTCACCCAGGATCTCGGTCGCATCCGTCACCGGGTTGACCGGAATGATGCGGTAGCCCCGCGACTGCATGGTGCTGGCAACGTCGTGGCTGGCCCGGCCCGGGTTGGGCGACAGACCCACGACCGCGATGGTGCGGGCATGGGTCAGTATTTGGCGGATGACATCAGCTTCGTTCATGCGCCACAGTTTACGCATGCAGGCGGTTCTGCGTGAATACCCTTAGCCGAAGTGGTCGAAGCCGGTCAGCGTCAGCTGCAATGCCTGGCCGTGGGCATCCACCAGGCGGATGGCCGGTCCCTGCGCCGTGCGGGGCTCTATTTGGCCGATGCGGGTCACCGGGGTCTGGGCTTGTGTGGAGGCGGCTTGCACGGCTTGGCGTGCGCTTGCGGGGGCGGTGAAGACCAGCTCGTAGTCGTCACCGCCGGCCAATACGTACTCTCTTTGCTTTTCCAAGTTAAAACTGCCGCTAGCGCAGGAGATATCTGCGCGAGTAGCTATTAAACCTGTAGCGATATCGGCATCCACCACGGCGCCCACGCCGGAGGCTTGCAGGATGTGGCCCAGGTCGCCCAGCAGGCCGTCGCTGATGTCGGCGGCCGCATTGGCCACGCCGCGCAGCGCCAGGCCCAGCGCCACTCGGGGTGTGGGGCGCTCCAGCCGCTGGCGGGCTTGGGCAAAGGCCGCTTCGGGCAGCGACAGCGTGCCGCGAAAAACCTCCAGCGCCATTCGTGCGTCACCCAGCGTGCCGCTGACGTACAGGTCGTCGCCCACGCGCGCGCCGGAGCGCAGCAGCGCCTGGCGAGGGGGGACTTCGCCAAAGACGGTGATGCAGATGTTCAAGGGTCCGCGCGTGGTGTCGCCGCCTACCAGTTCGCAGCCGTGGGCGTCGGCCAAGGCCAGCAGGCCTTGTGAGAACGGTTCCAGCCAGGCCGCATCGGCATTGGGCAGGGCCAGGGCCAGGGTGAAGGCCAGGGGCTGGGCGCCGCAGGCCGCCAGGTCGCTGAGGTTCACCGCCAGTGCCTTGTGGCCTAGCGCCGCCGGGTCCACGGTGGACAGAAAGTGCCGGCCTTCGACCAGCATGTCGCTGGATATGGCCAGCTGCATGCCGGGGCGCGGCTGCAGCAGGGCGCAGTCATCGCCCACGCCCAGCACCGCGCGCGGCGTGGGCCGGGTGAAGTAGCGGCGGATCAGGTCGAATTCGCCCATGCTGGCGCTCAGTGCAGGGTGTGCGATGCGGGCAGGCCGCTGTCGCCAGTGGAGTCGAGCACAAAGGTGGGAATAGGTACGTCGAAGCGTTCGCCGTCTTCGGCCACAAAGAAGTAGCTGCCGCGCATCGCCCCGGTGCTGCTGCGCAGCTGGCAGCCGCTGCTGTACTGGAAGGACTCGCCGGGCTGTAGCAGCGGCTGGTGGCCCACCACACCCAGGCCTTTGACCTCTTGCAGCTGGCCGTTGGCATCGCTGATGTTCCAGTGGCGCGAGATCAGCTGCGCCGCCACGCTGCCGGTGTTGCGGATGGTGATGGTGTACGCGAAGCTGAACACGGATTGCGCGGGCGCGGACTGCTCCGGCAGGTACTGCGGTACCGCTTCGATGGTGAACTGGTATTTGGGCATGGCGGCATCGTACAGCGCCGTTTTGGGCCCAAGAACGTGCTTACGGTTTATTTGAGGCCGCGTTGGGGAGCAATCGGGATGAGTTGGCTGTCAGCGCCTGCAGCATGGGCTCCCTGCCCATGCAAGGGTGATGGCTGACAAATCGCCCGATTTCTCCCCAACCCGCAGGGCAGTTGCCTTCTCGGGCAGTCTGGGGCGTTGCAACTCTTGCCCATAGCCGGGCTATGGACGGCGAGCCGCGCCTACCAGCCCCTCCCGAGAAGGCAGCTGCGCGGCCACAAATAAATCGTAAACACGTTCTTGCCGTGCAGGCCTGCGAAAATACGGCCCATGAAAAATTACCGCATCGCCCCTTCGATCCTGTCCGCCGACTTCGCCCGCCTGGGCGATGAGGTTAAAAATGTCATCCAGGCCGGTGCTGACTGGATCCATTTTGACGTGATGGACAACCATTACGTGCCCAATCTGACCTTCGGGCCGATGATCTGCAGCGCCCTGAAGCCGCACGCCAAAAAGCCCGATGGCACGCCAGTGCCCATTGACGTGCATTTGATGGTGCAGCCCGTGGATGCGCTGGCCGCTTCGTTTGCCGATGCGGGGGCTTCCTTGATCAGCTTCCACCCCGAAGCCTCGGGCCATGTGCACCGCAGCGTGCAGGCCATCAAGTCCAAGGGCTGCCAGGCCGGCGTGGTCTTTAACCCCGCCACGCCGTTGGACGTGCTGGATTGGGTCATTGACGATATCGACCTGATCCTGATCATGAGCGTCAACCCGGGGTTCGGCGGCCAGAGCTTCATCGATTCGGCCCTGCGCAAGATTGAGCAGGCGCGCAAGCGTATCGAGGCATCTGGTAAGGACATCCGCCTGGAAGTGGACGGCGGTATCAAGACCGACAACATTGCGCGTGTGGCTTCAGCTGGCGCCGATACCTTTGTGGCGGGCAGCGCGATCTTTGGCAACCCTGATTACAAGGCGGTAATTGACAGCATGCGCGGCGCTTTGGCGGGCGTGTGACCTACCATCCGCACATGAACGACCGGACCGCACTATGGCTTTGATCATCACCGACGAGTGCATCAACTGCGATGTGTGCGAGCCCGAGTGCCCGAACGATGCGATCTACCTGGGCGAGAAGATCTACGAGATCGATCCGCACAAGTGCACCGAGTGCGTGGGCCATTTCGACGAACCGCAGTGCGTGCAGGTCTGCCCCGTGTCCTGCATCCCGGTGAACCCGGATTTTGTGGAAGACAAGGAAACCCTGCTGCAGAAATACCGGCGGCTGCAGGCCGGTATCGCCAAGCCCTAGCTCTTGTCAGGGGTCGCCGGAGCCTCTGGCGCTTTTGGGGTTTCTGGCGGACGCTCCGGCTTGGGCCGTGGCGGTTTTGTGGTGTGGATGGCCATGGTGGCTTTGTTCATATCGCCTGCCAGCAGGGCCGGCACGGCTTTCAGTGCTCGGTGCATGCTGTCTTCGATGGCATGCCGATGCTCTGCCGAGGGTTTTTTGAGCACCCAGTTGGCGACTTCTTCCCTGGACCCGGGGTGGCCTATGCCGATGCGTAAGCGCCAGTAGTCCGGGCTGCCCAGTTGGCCGTGGATATCGCGCAGGCCGTTGTGGCCCGCATGGCTGCCGCCCAGTTTGAGTTTGGCCTGGCCGGGGACCACGTCCAACTCGTCGTGCACCACCAGAATCTCGGCCGGCTGAATTTTGAAGAAGCGGGCTAATGCCGCCACTGATTTGCCAGACAGGTTCATGAAGGTCTGTGGCTTGAGCAGCCAGCGCGGTTCCCCGTCCACTACCGTGCGGGCCACGAAGCCGTAATAACTTTTATCTGGCTGCAGGCTGGTTTTCAGCTCTTGGGCCAAGGCATCTATCCACCAGAAACCGGCGTTGTGGCGGGTCGCCTCGTATTCGGGGCCGGGGTTTCCCAGGCCAACAAACAATTTGATCATGCGCAGATTATCCCGAAGCAGAAACAAAAACGGCCCACCGAGGTGGGCCGTTGTGCAAGGCTAAGAAGTGGATTACTTCTTGGCTGGCTTGGCGCCGGCCTTGCCCTTGGCGGGTGCGGCAGCAGCGGCAGCTGGATCGACAGCCACTTCTTCAGCCAGAGCCACGACGGACACCAGAGCGGGGTTTTCTTTGCCGCGGGTCACAACCGACACGCCCTTGGGCAGGGTCAGATCCTTGGCGTGCAAGGAGGAGCCCTTGGTCAGGCCACTCAGGTCCACAGCGATGAACTCAGGCAGATCGGCAGGCAGGCAGGAAATCAACAGCTCGGTCACCACGGGGGTGACCATGCAGTTTTCCGTCTTCACAGCGGGGGACACTTCCTGGCCGCTGTAGTGCAGTGGCACTTTCATGGTCAGCTTGGTGTCGGATTCCACGCGTTGGAAGTCCACGTGCAGGATCAGCTGGCGGAAGGGGTGCATTTGCACGTTGCGCAGCAGAACCTTGCTTTCCTTGCCAGCCAATTCCATGTCCAGAATGGTGGAGTGGAAGGTTTCCTTTTTCAGGGCGTGCCACAGCGCGTTGTGATCGACTTCGATCTGGCTGGCAGGCGTAGCGCCACCGTAAACGATGCCGGGGGTACGGCCAGTAATGCGGAGACGGCGGCTCGCACCCGTGCCCTGCTTTGCGCGCTCAAAAGCGACGAATTTCATAACTAACTCCTGTAAGAGTGCACCGCGACCAGTGTCACTCCGATTTCATAAAAACCGGTGGGCACAGTGCACACCGGTCTGCTTTTTGTCCTGTTCAGAACAAATAGGGGAGGCTGCTGGGATGCAGCCTTAAAACGCGCTGTCCTGGTCCGAGAACAAGCTCATGACCGACTCGCCATTGGCAATGCGTTGAATCGTTTCTGCGATCAGCGGTGCCACGGTGAGTTGACGAATTTTGGAACATGCCGCAGCAGCCGGGCTGAGCGGAATGGTGTTGGTCACCACCACTTCGTCGAGCGCAGAGCCATTGGCAATGCGTTCGATGGCGGGGCCCGAGAAAATAGGGTGCGTGCAATAGGCGTAGACCTTCTTGGCACCGCGCTCCTTCAGTACTTCGGCGGCTTTCACCAGGGTGCCCGCGGTGTCGATCATGTCGTCCATGATGACGCAGTTGCGGCCATCGATTTCACCGATCACGTGCATCACTTCACTGACATTGGCCTTGGGGCGGCGCTTGTCGATGATGGCCATGTCGCAACCCAATTGCTTGGCCAGGGCGCGTGCACGCACCACGCCACCCACGTCAGGCGAGACCACGATCAGGTCTTCGTAATTTTTTTGGCGCAGATCACCCAGCAAAACGGGCGATGCGTAAATATTGTCGACCGGAATGTCGAAGAAACCCTGGATCTGGTCGGCATGCAGATCCATGGTCAGTACGCGTTCCACGCCCACGGCCTGCAGCATATTGGCCACCACCTTGGCGGTGATGGGGACGCGCGCCGAGCGAGGGCGGCGATCTTGCCGGGCATAACCGAAATAGGGGATCACAGCGCTGATGCGCTCAGCCGACGCACGCTTGAGCGCATCGACCATGATCAGCAATTCCATCAGGTTCTCATTGGTCGGCGCGCATGTGCTTTGCACCACGAAAACGTCGCGAGCGCGCACGTTTTGGTTGATTTCAACGGTTACTTCGCCATCCGAGAAGCGACCCACGCGGGCTGCGCCCAGTGAGATGCCCAAATGTTTGGCAATATCGGAGGCCATGCCAGGATTGGCATTGCCGGTGAAAATCATGAAATCAGTGTGGTGGGGCTGCATGAACGTCTTTGCGATGAATTGACTGTGTGCATATTTTGAACATCCGCAGGTTCAAAATATTTGGCAGGGGAAGAAGGATTCGAACCTTCGCATGCTGGAATCAAAATCCAGTGCCTTAACCAACTTGGCGACTCCCCTACACGGGTCAACAGCGTGACGCTGCCAACCGATTAACCATCGCTGGATGCCCAACCCACCAGAGGATGAACATCCATATTGCTGCACTTGCGAATGCTCCAGGCGCTTGGCGCATCTGTCACATCTACATCGCTTGGCATCGGCGCAAATACCGCGCTTCCTGAGCCAGTCATTCTAGCATGTAAACCTTTGCCTCCAAGCCACTCAAGGACTTGTTTTACAGCAGGGCAAAGATTTTCTGCGACTGGCTGCAAGACGTTTTCACCGAAGTGAAGTGGCCTAGCAGCAAAGCCTGCGAGTATAGCATGGTCTGAATTGCGCTTTAGATCTGGCGAAGAAAAAATTAATTTCGTATCCAATCCTTCGGGGGGTTTGGCGACCAGAAAGCGGCTGGGCGGCAGAGACAGTGGGGTGATTTTTTCGCCAATGCCTTCGACCCAGGCGTTGCGGCCACCCACAAAAAATGGCACGTCGGCACCCAGTGGCAAAGCGATGGCCTGCAGCTGGATTACGCTGAGTTTCAAGTTCCACAGGCGGTTCAATGCCAGCAAGCACGACGCTGCATCCGATGAGCCGCCGCCCATGCCGGCCTGTGCGGGTATGTCTTTGTGCACGCCGATATGCGCACCTTGCCGTGTGCCGGTGGCGGCCTGCAAGGCCCGAGCTGCGCGCAACACCAGATCGTCTGGCGGCAGTGGGGTGCTGAGATCTTCGCGGCTGAGCTGGCCGTCGCTGCGCAACTCGAAGTGCATGGTGTCGCACCAGTCGATCAGCATGAAGACGGATTGCAGCAGGTGGTAGCCGTCTTCACGGCGGCCGGTGATGTGCAAAAAAAGATTCAGTTTGGCTGGGGCGGCTACGTCGTACAGGGCTTGCATGTTTATTGGTCGATGACGACCCGCAGCGTGGCTGTGGGTTGGGGCTGGCTGCGCACCGCGTTCAGGCGCCCGTCGGCCAGCTGCGACAGGTCGGCTTGCCAGCCGGCTATGGGGGTATTGTCGCCACGCAGCCAGTCGAACAACGCCGCGACGGGCAGTGGGGCGCCCGTGGCTTGCTCTACCAGGGTTGCCAACGAGTCAAACTGGCGTGTTTCGCCGCGTGCCAGCAATGTGGCGGTGCCGGGCTGCCAGGCCATGCGGGCAACGGTTCCACCTAGCGGGTTAAACAGGTTGAGTTCGCCTGTTTGGGCTGAGCCTTTGAGTTCAAAGCCCGCCGAGAAAGACTGGGCGGCAGAACCTTCCACCTGCAATGCCAGGCGGCCACTCCAGAATGGGGTGCCTTCGGTGCGCTGTGTGGTGGTGCCGAGATGGGCACAGCCGCTGAGCAGCGCGATGCACAGCAACAGACCCCAGCGGCGAGTGAATTGCTTCAAAGTTTTACGTGCAGGCGCTTGAGGGTTTCCTGCAGTGTTTCGTTGTCGGCATTGAGTTGCAGCCCTTCTTTCCAGATGCTGGTAGCTCGTTCGCGTTGGCCCATGGCCCACAGGACTTCACCCAGGTGGGCGGCAATTTCGGCGTCGGGCTTCGCCTTGTAGGCAGAGTCCAGCACGCGTAAAGCTTCGGTTTGGTTACCCATGCGGAATTCCACCCAGCCCATGCTGTCGGAAATATAGGGATCGTTGGGCACGAACTCCAGGGCCTTGCGTATCAAGTCCCGGGCTTCCGGTAGCCGGATGTTGCGGTCCGCCAGGGAATAGCCCAGTGCGTTATAGGCATGGTGGTAAGTCGGCTTGAGTTGAATCAACTGGCGCAGCAGGCGCTCCATCTCATCCAGCTTGTTGAGTCTTTCGGCCAGCATGGCCTGGTCGTAGAGAAGGTCGGTGTCGTCGGGCGATTGTTTGATGGCGGCGGCCATCAGCTCGTAGGCCGCTTTGTATTGTTTGTTGTCACGCAGCAGCTGTACTTCGGCCACCAGCTTCTGCCGTGCGTCCGTGGGGCCTTGTTCCGGCAGTGCTTGCAGCAATGCGCGGGCTTGCGCCAGCTTGCCCTGCTTGGCTAGCAGGCTTGCCCGGCGGCCCTGTACTGCGATACGGTCTTGCCCGTCGTCGATTTTCTGCAGCCAGGCGTCTGCCCCGGCGTAGTCCTTACGGCTTTCGGCGATCTGGGCCAGGGATAAATAGGCCTGTGCCATGCCACGGGTGCGGGCTTCTCCTGCGGGCAAGGGTTGGGCCAGTGCCACGAATTGCTT
Source organism: Rhodoferax sp. GW821-FHT07F03 (assembly GCF_059418745.1). NCBI lineage: Bacteria > Pseudomonadati > Pseudomonadota > Betaproteobacteria > Burkholderiales > Comamonadaceae > Rhodoferax > Rhodoferax sp. GW821-FHT07F03. The sequence goes on along the minus strand of NZ_JBWKQM010000022.1, from coordinate 9,646 downwards.
GAAAGAGGTTTCGGCTGCTGCAAGCTGCTTGTCTTGTAGCTGCAGACTACCTTGCAACAGCCAGCCGTCGGCAAAGTCAGGGTTTTGCTCGGTCAGTAGCTTGGCTTGTGCACTTGCATCGTCGAAGCGTTGTCCGTCGATCAACACCCGTGCATAGCTCATGCGCAGCTCTGGCGCCGGTTGGCCGGCCATATAGTGCTGCACGATGGGTTCGGCCAAAGGCGTTTGGGGTCCCATCATTTCAAGAGCCAGCATGGCGGGGCCTGGGGCGTTGCGGTCGATTTCCTGGGCGCGGCGTGCGGCATCCAGGGCGCCTGTGCTGTCGCCTGCAGCCAGGCGCATGCGGCCCACGGTGGTCCAGGCATTTGCGCCTACGCTGGGGCTGGCGAGGTAGTCTGCCAACGCCGTTTCCACCACGCTGGCAGCCTGTTTCTTGTCAGAGCTTTGTGCGTAGCTCGGAGGTATGGCGTTGATGGCCGCGGCCCGCTCCATGGCCGGGGCCATGGCCAGTTCGTTTTTCAGCGGTTCGGCGGTGTCAGCGACACGGTTTAGCGCCAACAGTATTTGCAGGACGTAGCGGTTGGCTTCGCGGGAATAGGGCTGGGCCTTGTTCCATGCGCGTGCGGCTTGCAGCGCAGCATCGCCCGAGCGGGACTGCAGCGCAATTTCGATGGCCCGTTGGTACAGGCTGGCGTCGTCGGCTTTGCGTGCGCCTTCCAGATATAGCTGGTAGGCGTAGCCGGGCTCGCCGCCTGCCGCATTCAGTTCACCCAGCAGCAGAATGTAGAACAGCTCGCCATTCAATGCAGACTGTGCCGGCTCCGTAGAGGGGGTGCCAAGTGTTTGCGCCTGTGCGGGCAAACTACCTGTGATCAGGGCCAGTGTGGCAAGACTGGTGGTGGCTAAACGTTGGAATCGCTTCATCGGCTCATAATAATCCAAGCCTGCGAACTTACTGCTTATAGGGGGCTTGCCACCCTTGCCCTTGAAAATACTTTACCTGAATCCCTGCACGCCATGCCCGAATTACCCGAGGTGGAAGTCACCCGACTGAGTTTTGCCGATCGCATCCAGGGCGCACGCATACAGCAGCTGCGTATGGGCAAGCCGCTGCGCTGGCCCTTGGGCTGCGACACCTCCTTGCTGCAGGGGCGCACGGTGTTGCAGGTGCGTCGGCGCGGCAAATACCTGCTGCTGGACCTGGACCGTGGCCTGCTCCTGTTGCATCTGGGCATGTCTGGCAGCCTGCATTTCGCATCTGAGTTGCCGCCTGCCGGGGTGCATGATCACTGCGACCTGTTCACCAGCCGGGGCACGCTGCGTTTGCACGACCCGCGCCGGTTCGGCGCCGTGGTGTATGCCGACAGCCAGGATGCGCCGGTTGCGACCAAGTTGTTGGGGCACCTGGGCATGGAGCCGCTGGGCGACGATTTCCCCCTGGCTGCGTTCTACGCGGGCCTGCACGCGCGCAAGACGGCCATCAAGCAGGTACTGCTGGCGGGTGAGGTAGTGGTGGGGGTTGGCAATATCTATGCCTCCGAGGCGCTGTTCTTGGCCGGTATCCGCCCTACGACCAAAGCGTCCAGCATAGGCCGTGCGCGGGTGGCCAGGCTGCACGAGGCGGTGCGCACAGTGCTGGCGCGCGCCGTGCTGAAAGGCGGCAGCACCTTGCGCGACTTCTCCAATGCCCACGGTGAAAGCGGGTATTTTCAGCTGGAGGCGATGGTCTATGACCGCCAGGGCCTGCCATGCCGGGCTTGTGGCAGCACAATACAGCTCCTGCGACAAGGCCAGCGGTCTACCTATTTCTGTCCGCAATGCCAAAAGCGCTAGTGCCCGCAAATTACGGTGCCAGGCGGTGCTATATTGATTTTTTAACGCCCTATGTAAAGCACAGCCCACCGTGGTGACCTCCATCAATCAACAATTAGGCGAATACGCGGCCTGGCGACGCGAATTCGTGCTGCGCTTGAAGCTGCTTTCAGCCTGGATGAAAGAGCACGCCTTGATGGACGCCGGGGTTGAGGCCCGCCTGCAGCGTCTGGAAGAGCAGATGCGCAGCGACAAGGTCACCGTGGCCTTCGTGGCCGAGTTTTCACGCGGCAAGTCGGAGCTGATCAACGCTCTGTTTTTCGCTGGCTACGGGCGGCGCATCATGCCCGCCAGCGCCGGCCGCACCACTATGTGCCCGACCGAGCTGCGTTTCGATGTCGGCACGCCGCCCAGCTTGCGCCTGCTGCCCATCGAATCCCGCCTGCTGCCCCAGTCCTTGGCCGAATGGCGCCAGTCGCCTGACAAGTGGACCCAGTTCGAGCTGGACGTGGACAACGCCGAACATCTGGCCCACGCTTTGGAAAAGGTCACCGAAGTCCGCCGGGTAAGCCAGTCCGAGGCCCGTGCCCTGGGCTTCTGGCATGACGAAGTGCCTGAGGACAACCCCGTGCTCGACGCCGAAGGCAAGGTGGAAGTGCCGCGCTGGCGGCATGCCGTGGTGAATGTGGAGCACCCTCTGCTGGCCCAAGGCCTGGTGATTCTGGATACGCCTGGGCTAAATGCGATTGGCGCCGAACCCGAGTTGACCGTCAACCTGATCCCCCAGGCCAATGCCGTGGTCTTCATGCTGGCGGCCGACACCGGCGTGACCAAGTCCGACCTGGCAGTATGGCGAGAGCACCTGGGCCTGGATGGCGAAAACAGCCATGCGCGCCTGGTCGTGCTGAACAAGGTTGACACCTTATGGGATACGCTGAGCTCAGCTGAACAGCTACAGACACAGATCGACCGCCAGCGTGCCGAGTCGGCCGCGCTGCTGGGCGTGGCGGTGGAGCGCGTATTGGCCGTGTCGGCCCAGAAGGGCCTGGTGGCCAAGATCGGCGCCAACGCGGCCCTGCTGGAAGCCAGCGGCCTGCCTCTGCTGGAGACAGCGCTCAGTGAAGGCATTCTGGGCCAGCGCCATGCCATCTTGCGCGATGAATTGTCGCGCGGCATTTCTGATTTGCGCAAGGAAACAGGTCGTGTGCTGCACATCCGCCGCCGCGACCTGGCCGAGCAAAAGCAGGAGTTGCAGGGGCTGGGTGGCAAGAACACGGTGGTAGTGAAAAACATGCGCTCCCGCATCGAGCAGGAAAAGCGCGCTTTCGAGATGGGCAGCACCAAGATACAGGCCGTGCGCTCCGTGCAGCACCGCCTGCTGAGTGAAGTGTTTGCGTTGCTGGGCAGCCGCGCGGTGAAGGCCGAAATGGCATTGCTGGCCCAGGCCCTGCGCCAGCCCGGCCTGAAGCTGGGCGCCAAGGGCGTGTACACCGCCACCTTTACTCGGCTGCGTGACAACCTGGCCCGCGCCCAGGCCTTGGCGCAGGAGATGCAGCAGATGCTGGAAGGCACCTTCCGCCAGCTGAATGCCGAATACAGCTTCTCCTTGCAGCTGTATGGCATGCCCGATGTGCCGCACTACCAGGGCGAGCTGGACCAGATCGAGAACAGCCATATTCAGTACCTGGGCCTGCGCAATGTGATGAAGCTGGCCCAGCCCGAGTTTGTCGAGAGGCTGGTGCGGGCATTGACCGCGCGCCTGCGCCTGGTTTTCGAGTCGGCGTTTGGCGATGTGGAGCTGTGGAGCAAATCTGCCGCCGCCCAGCTGGACGACCAGCTCAAAGAACGGCAAAAAAGCTTTGTGCGGCGCATAGAAGCCATAGACCGCATCCAGGAAGCCGCCGGCGGCCTGGATGAGCGGGTTGCCGAAATCGAAGCACAAGAAGCGGTGCTGGGCCAGTTCGACACCCGCCTGCAGTTGCTGACCTCGTACTTTATTTCCACCGCCAGTGCGCATTTGCCGCCCCGGCCCGAGGTGGCATGACGGCGGCCTTGGCCGCACGCGAGGCCGCTCCCCCGTTTGCATCGCACCAGGCGGTGGCGACCGCGTTTGCTTCGCAGGTGATCTACTGGCAGCAAAGCCATGGCCGCAACAGCCTGCCCTGGCAAAACACGCAGGACCCTTACCGTGTCTGGCTGTCTGAAATCATGCTGCAGCAGACCCAGGTAAGCTCGGTATTGGAGTATTTCCCGCGCTTTCTGGTCCGCTTCCCGGATGTGCAGAGCCTGGCCGCTGCTGGCCTGGACGATGTGCTGGCTTTGTGGAGCGGCCTGGGCTACTACAGCCGCGCCCGCAACCTGCACCGCTGCGCCCAGCAGGTCATGGAAGTGCACGGCGGCCGCTTCCCGCCTACAGCGGAGCTGCTGCAGACCTTGCCCGGCATAGGCCGTTCGACGGCGGCCGCGATTGCCTCGTTCTGCTATGGCGAGCGCGCCGCCATCCTGGATGCAAATGTGAAGCGGGTGCTGACCCGGGTGCTGGGTTTTGATGCCGACCTGGCCGTGGCCGCCAATGAGCGCGCGCTGTGGGACCAGGCCACCGCCTTGCTGCCCGCCCAGGCCGGTTTGCACACTATGCCGCGCTATACCCAGGGCTTGATGGACCTGGGCGCCACAGTTTGCATGCCGCGCCAGCCCACCTGCCTGCTGTGTCCGGTGCAGCCGGTTTGCACCGCCCAGCGCGAGGGCGCACCAGAGAAATATCCCGTCAAAACCCGCAAGCTCAAGCGCAGCACCGAATCCTGGTGGCTGCTGTGGGCGCAGGACGCGGCTGGCCGCGTGTGGCTGCAGCGCCGGCCGGATGCCGGCGTGTGGGCCGGCCTGTACTGCCTGCCGGTGTTCGACAGCCGCGAGGCGCTGGCCGACACGACCGGGGTGGCAGAGTTGGATGATCTGCCGGTATTTCTGCACGTGCTGACGCACAAAGACCTGTACCTTCACCCTGTGCGGCTGCAGTTGCCGCCGGGCACGCGCCCGGGCCTGGATGGCGACTGGGTAGAGGCTGCGCGTTGGCCCGAGGTCGGCTTGCCTGCACCCATACGCAAGCTGCTGTCTGCAGCTTGATGTAAATCAGTTTGCTATTGATTGTGTAGCTGCTAGCGCAGGTATCTTCTGCGCTAGAGGCACTTTTTATTTAAAAAATAGTGGCGCCTGCCGTAGGTTCGGTGGACGGCCCCCGGGCGCTGGCCCGCGCGTCCAGTTCGCGGTGTCGCTTCAGGGTGACCCAGCGGGTGTTGAACGCCGCGGCCAATTGCTCCACCAAATAGACCGAGCGGTGCTGCCCGCCGGTGCAGCCCACCGCCACCGTGACGTAGCTGCGGTGGTCGCGCGCCAGCCGCTCCAGCCAGTGCGAAAGGAATTGCTCGATGTGGGTGAACATTTGCGCCACGTCGCGGCTTTTGTGCAGAAACTCGGCTACCGGCGCATCGCGCCCGGTCAGCGGGCGCAGTTCGGCCTCGTAGTGCGGGTTGGGTAGCATGCGCACGTCGAACACATAGTCCGCGTCCACAGGAATGCCGCGCTTGAAGGCGAAGGACTCGAACACCAGCGTCAGCTGTGCATCGGGCGCGGCCACCAGGGACTTGATGTAGCTCTGCAGCTGCGAGGGGCGGATGATGCTGGAGTCGATCACATGGGCCAGGTCGCGCAGGTCGGACAGCAGCTCGCGCTCCAGCTCGATGGCCTCCACCAGTGCGTGCTGCTGGTCTACCTGGTCTGAGCGCGATAGCGGGTGCTTACGCCGGGTTTCGGAGTAGCGCTGCACCAGGGTGTCGGTGGTGGCGTCCAGAAACAATGATTTGACCGTGACGCCGCTTTTGCGCAGCGTGGACAGGTACTGCGGCACCAGGGGCAGCGAGGTGGCGCTGCGCACGTCCATGGCAATCGCCACCTTCTGTGCGCCCTGGGTCTGCTCCAGCTTGGCAAAGCTCAGCAGCAGCTCGGGTGGCAGATTGTCCACACAGTAGTAGCCCGCGTCTTCCAGCGCATGCAGGGCGACCGACTTGCCCGAACCGGACATGCCGGTGATGAGGATGATTTCAAGTTTCATGGCGCTTAGGAGTAGGTGGGACCCAGCATTTCCTTGGCGTGTGCCAAGGTGGTGCCGGATAGTTTTTCACCGCCCAGCATGCGCGCAACCTCGGCCACGCGCTGCTCGCCCTGCACCAAGGCCACGCTGCTGACCGTGCTTTTGCCGTCGTGCTGCTTGGCCACCACCAAGTGGTGGTCGGCACAGGCCGCTACCTGGGGCAGGTGGGTGACGGCCAGCACCTGGCGGTCGCGGCCCAGCTGCTTCATCAGCCGGCCCACCGTTTCGGCCACGGCGCCGCCCACGCCGGAATCCACTTCGTCAAAAATCAATGTTTGCGCCGTGCCTAGCTCGCTGGTGGTGACGGCAATCGCCAGCGCGATGCGCGACAGCTCGCCGCCCGAGGCCACTTTGCCCACCGCGCGCGGCGTGCTGCCGGCGTGGCCGGCCACCAGGAACTGCACCTCTTCCATGCCGCTGGCGCTGGGCTCGATCTTTTGCAGTGCCACCTGAAACTGGCCGCCCTGCATACCCAGGCCCTGCATCGCCAGGGTGATGGCCTTGGCCAGCTTCGGGGCGGCGAGGGCGCGGACCTTGGTTAGTGCCTGGGCTTCGGCCAGATAGGTCTTGTGCGCCTGGCGCTCGGCGGCTTCTAGCTTGCCGGTGTCGGCGGCGGCATCGAGCCGGGCCAGCTCGGTTTTCCAGCTGTCCAGCAGGGCGGGCAGCTCAGGGGGCGTACGTTTGTAGCGCCGCGCCAGCGATACCCATTGCGCCATGCGTTCGTCCAGCTCGGACAGGCGGTCCGGGTCCAGCTCGGTCTTGCGCAGCGTGGCGTGCAGCGAATGCGCGGCATCTTCGGCCTGCGCCAGACTGGAGGCTAAAACCTCGGCTAGCGCAGCATATTCGGGCGCAATGTGCTCCTGATTATGTAGCGCTGTGTAGGCACGCGACAGGCCGGTCAGTGCACCGGAGTCCTCACCTTCGAGGGCATCGATGGCGGCCTGCACCGCGTCCAGCAGGGCCTGGGCGTGCGAAAGCCGGGTGTGCTCGGCGTTCAGTCCGTCCCATTCGTCTGCGCCGGGCGCCAGCTTGCCGACCTCGCCAATTTGCCAGGCCAGACGCTCCTGCTCCTGTTGCAGCGAATCGCGGGCGGCATGGGCGTCGGTCAGCGCTTTTTGGGCGCTGCGCCACTGGGTCCAGTAGCTTTGCAAGGCGCTGGTATTGCAGCCCGCGTAGGCATCCAGCAGGCCGCGCACGGTGTCGGGCCGGGTCAGGCTTTGCCAGGCGTGCTGGCCGTGGATGTCCAGCAGCAGGTCGCCGATTTCACGCAGCTGCGTGGCGGTGGCCGGGCTGCCGTTGATCCAGGAACGGCTCTTGCCTTGTGTGTCCACGGTACGGCGCAGCAGCAGGCTGTCGCCCAGGTCAAAGCCGGCGTCTTCCAGCCAGGCCGTGGTGGCGGGGGCGGTGTCGAATTCGGCGCTGATATCGGCCCGGGTCGCGCCCTCGCGCACGGTGCCTGCGTCGGCCCGGCTGCCCAGGGCCAGTTGTAGGGCGTCTATCAATATGGATTTGCCCGCACCGGTTTCGCCTGTGAGCACGCTGAAGCCGGTGTGCAGGTCCAGTTCTAGCTCGCGCACGATCACGAAGTCGCGCAGGGTGATGCGTTTCAATGCCATGGCTCAGGCGCCCTCGTTCCAGTGAAGTTTTTTACGCAGGGTGTCGAAGTAGCTCCAGCCCTGGGGGTGCAGAAAGCGCACGCGGTGCTCGGAGCGGCGCACGACGATGCGGTCACCGTGTTGCAGGGTGGCCAGCGACTGCATGTCGAAGTTCGCGCTGGCATCTCGGCCTGCTATGAGTTCTATAGCTACCTCCGCAGCATCTGCCAGCACGATAGGCCTGTTTGTCAATGTGTGCGGGGCAATGGGCACCATCAGCCAGCCGGGGATGGAAGGGTGCATCAGCGGCCCGCCGGCCGACAGCGCGTAGGCGGTGGAGCCGGTGGGCGTGGCGATGATCAGGCCGTCGGCCCGCTGGTTGGACACCAGGTGGCCGTCCACCTCCACCCGCAGCTCCACCATGCCAGAGGTAGCGCCGCGGTTCACCACCACGTCGTTCATGGCCAGTGCGCTGAATACGCATTCACCCGCCCGCATGACCCGGGCGTGCATCAGGCTGCGGTGGTCTTCCTCGAAAGCGCCCAGCAGCATCGGCGTCAGCGTGGCCTGGTAATTGTTGAGCGGGATGTCGGTAATAAAGCCCAGGCGCCCCTGGTTGATACCGATCAACGGCACGCCGTACTGGGCCACCTGCCGGCCTATGCCGAGCATGGTGCCGTCGCCGCCGACCACCAGGCCCAGGTCGCATTGCTTGCCAATCGCGTCTACATCCAGTGCCGGATAGCCCTGCAGGCCGGTGTTGGCCACCGTGTCCAGGTCCACCACCACGGAGCATCCTTGGCTGCTTAAAAAAAGTGCAATATCCTCCAGCACCTTGCATGATGAGGCGTTGGCGACATGGGTGCCCGGTGCAGCATATTTCCCAAATAGCGCCACGTGGCGGAATTGTGATTTCATCTACAAATTACATCATTAAAATGGTGACATGCTCGATGACCGTGCCAAGTTGTTAATGAAAGCGCTGGTCGAGCGCTATATCGCCGATGGCCAGCCGATTGGCTCGCGCACCTTGTCCAAAGCCTCGGGCCTGGACCTGTCGCCAGCCACCATCCGCAATGTGATGTCCGACCTGGAAGAGCTGGGTCTGATCGTCAGCCCGCACACCTCGGCCGGCCGCATCCCCACCGCGCGTGGCTACCGCCTGTTTGTGGACACCATGCTCACCGCCCAGCCCGGCCCGCTGGCACCGCCCAAGCTGGTGGCCGAGCAGCCGCAGAAAGTCATCGTCAACGCTGCCAACCTGCTGTCCAACCTGTCGCAGTTTGTCGGCGTGGTGATGGCGCCGCGGCGCACCTCGGTGTTTCGCCATATCGAATTTTTGCGCCTGTCCGAGCGGCGCTTTCTGGTCATCATCGTTTCGCCCGAGGGCGATGTGCAGAACCGCGTGATCTTCACCGAGGTCGATTACTCGTCCTCGCAACTGGTCGAGGCGGCCAATTACCTGAACGGCAATTACGCCGGCTTGTCCATCGAGCAGGTGCGCGAACGCTTGAAGAATGAGGTTGAATCTTTGCGCGGCGAAATCGCCAGCCTGATGCAGGCGGCGGTGAATGCCGGCTCCGAAGCCCTGGCGCGCGAGCAGGACGAGGTCGTCATTTCCGGAGAGCGCAACCTGCTGTCCGTCAGCGACTTTTCCAGCGACATGGGCCATCTGCGCCGGGCGTTTGATCTGTTCGAGCAAAAGACCCAGCTGATGCGCTTGTTGGATGTCTCCAGCCGGGCTGAGGGCGTTCGTATTTATATCGGTGGTGAAAGCCAGGTCGTGCCCTTCGAAGAGCTGTCCATCGTCAGCGCACCCTATGAGGTCGATGGCCAGATCGTAGGCACCTTGGGCGTCATCGGTCCCACCCGCATGGCCTATGACCGCATGATCCAAATTGTGGACATTACGTCCAAGCTGGTCAGCAACGCCCTCAGCCACCAAAAATAGGCCCCGGCGCCAGTTAGAATGCTGGGTTGTGTGGGGCGTTAGCTCAGTTGGTTAGAGCAGAGGACTCATAATCCTTTGGTCGAGTGTTCAAGTCACTCACGCCCTACCATTTCATCTTTTGCATGAAAAGGTTCCCATGAT
>NZ_JBWKQM010000021.1:0-58056 GCF_059418745.1 Rhodoferax sp. GW821-FHT07F03 | reverse complement strand
GGGGTACTTGGCTCTCATGGGGCCAGCAGCTTAGCGGAAAGTCAGTATCAAAAAAGATTTTGAACAGGTTCTAAGAAGAAAGGCTGAAGCCCTGATGCTGCAAGCGACAAATAGAAGCATGAGCAGGACAGATAACAGACCGACGAGTGATAACATGTTTCAAAAAATGAAAGGCTCTTTCAAGTAATGTAGGCTGGCGCTCTGGCGAGGTACTTGGATAAAGATCCAGGTATAAAAGATTGGACAAATGCCGCATACCAAGCGATGAACCACTATAGCCCGAGGCAGCACATTCACAGACATCCTCCCCTCAAATAGTGGAGCCATCAAACGCTCTATTTTTCGTAGCTGCTTGTGCAACTGGAATCTGCGCCAGAGCCACTTTTCATTTGAAGATTCCGATACGCAGAATGGGCCGTCACTGGTCGATGATGACCAGCGTGCCCTGGCTGCCTGCTGCCACCGCGTGGGGTTGGCCGGCGGGCACCATGAAAACCTCGCCGGCTTGGACGCAGATCAACTGGCCGTCGATTTCCAGGTTCATATGACCGTCCACAACCAGCAGGGCTTCGACGAAGGGGTGGGTTTCGGGTGGATAGGCCGTGGCGTCCATGCGCAGCACTTTGACGTTGGCGCCGGCGGCCCTGCCGAGCACGGTGGACCGCCAGGGAATGGGCAGGCGGCTGGCCTCTGCGCTGAGATTCAGTTTGGACATGGGGGGTGGATGTGGGTCTATACGAAGGGCGTGTATTGCCCGGTGCAAACGAGGAAGCACTATAGCCCGGCGCTGCATTTTTCATAGCTTCTCGCGCAGGTGGTATTTGCGCTGGAGACTGTTTGTATTTGAAGCTTTCTATCCCGATTGAGAGAGTGCGGATGGCGCTTGGCATCCACACGATGCCTGGCCGGGATGCAAGTCCATTTGCGCGCACCGACCAGCACCCAAGCTGCACCGCCGACTGGTAGTTTGCCAACTTGGCGCCTATGCTAAGAAAGCGTTGATCGCCTTGCACCAGCGCCAGCCGCGAGAGCGAAAGGACTGCATATGCTCGCCAATACCTCCGTGACAACCATGCTCCCGGTGATCGATATCGAGCGGGCGCGAGCGTTTTACGAACGCTGCCTGGGATTGACGCCCAGTGGTTTCCGACCCGACGGCAAGTTCATCTACCAGGTAGGTGGCAGCACGCTAGCCCTGTTCCCTCGGCCGGAGGGCACCAAGGCGGACCACACGGCGATCAGCTTCCAGGTGCAGGACATCGCCGCCAGCGTGGCCGGGCTGAAAAAGGCCGGGGTGGTGTTTGAGGACTACGACCTGCCGGGCGTCAAGACCGTGGACCATGTGTGCGTGCTGGGCGCAGAAAAAGCCGCCTGGTTCAAGGACACCGAGGGCAACTATCTGTGCATCCACCAGGACATGGGCTAGGCCCTGGTTGTCGCCATCGGAGCGGCCACAAGGCGCTCTTCTTTTCGTAGCTGCTTGCGCATATGGAATCTGCGCAAGGGCTATGTTAGCTTGAAATTTTGGATGAGGTTGATGCTACCGGCATCCCCGGCCGGAACATGCGCCCGGCGACACAATCACTGTTTTTTATCGGCTTACCCACGCTCGCCTTTATACCGTGTGAATAGCGTCACTAACAGGGGCAGCAGCTCCAAAGTAAGGAAGGTGCATAAACAGGCAACCCACAGCGGATAGGCATCAGTATCTCTGGTCGGATGCGACTCTGCCGTGCCACCGCCCGACGGTGCAAACTCTGAGTAGCCACTCAGCCACAGCACCTATAGCCTTATCGGTTAGGTGAACCTTTTGGTCAGCTAGCCCACTCTAGAGCTCCAGCGCTAACATCTGAGCCACCCTCCGCATACCGCGTCTTTCTGCACAGACACGAAACGTATAGTAAGTACAAAGACCCGGACATTCCTCTAAAAAAGTACTGCCCCAACATGTTTCACCAAAAATTGAATGATTGCCTACGCACATTGACGCTGGTCTGTGCACTCGGGATAAGCACTGCGGTGCAGGCTCAAACATCCATCGATGATATTTTGCAGTCAGGTACAAACTTTGGAAACAAAGCCTTTACCGGGTTACTCGGCAGCAATGGTGGCACCATCAATGTTGAAAGCGCCGAAGGCAGTGCGGTTGTCCAATCTATTAGCCGTCTCTCTGAAAGTTGCGTCAAGCGCTTGCAGAAGGTTCTCCAAACGTTTGGTGAAAGCAGGGTTGCCCGTGGCTTTTACGGATATGGATGGGGCAATGTCAATGCTGTTAGCTTAAACCTGCCACTTGCCGTTTTAGGGGTAGATGTCCAGGCAAGCTACTACGGCTTGGCTCCCTTAGAGGATATTTCAACACTCACCGAAAAAACAAGAATAGTTCCGGTTTTTGATGCTGAATGCCAGCAAGGCACGGTTACATACGAAGCAGCCATTGCACGTTATTTCAGCAAAGACAATGCGTTATTTGCACGGCCATTGCTTTCTAAGAGTAGCGCGACTTTGGACATGCATTCCATTGAGTTAAATCCACATGGTGTATTTGGGATTGCGACTATCTCGAACATCTGCCATGAAATAGTGGACCAATCTTCGACGCAACAAGCCTGCTATCCGCAGACCATAGACGTGTACTGTCAATCCGATTCCTGTTACTCAGAACCATTAATTGAGTTGGTAGAGCGAGGAAAGCTCAGTAGTCGTAATACGACTGGGGTATTTTTCGATCGCATCAATGCGGTTGAATGGAAGATTTATGGGGAACGCAGGGACTACATGCGCAGGTAAGTTGAAGCTACGCCCATCTTATGAGCCGCAAAGTACTGCGGGCGTTAGCTATGGACGTGCGAGTCGATCAGCGCTGGCGCGGTAGCGACGGGCAGGTGCTAGGCCAGCGGCCCCGCAAAGGAGGCGGCCAATACATGGCGACGGTTCAACATCAGTGGCATCCTTTTGTCAGGCCGCAGTGGCCACCGCTTCGGCAATATCCCGGCTATAGGAATGGCTGGCGTCCACCAGCATGCGGGTGTACGGGTGCTGGGCGGCGCCGCTGCAGAGGTCGTCCACGCTCAGCGATTCGACGATGCGGCCGTGCTGCATTACCGCGACCTGGTCGCACAGATGGGCGACCACGCCCAGGTCGTGGGTGACCATCAGATAGGTCAGGCCGTCGCGTTCGCGCAGGTCGGCCAGCAGGTTCAGGATTTCGGCCTGCACCGACACGTCCAGCGCCGAGGTGGGCTCGTCCAGCAGCAGCACACGCGGCTCCAGGATCAGCGCGCGTGCAATCGCCACGCGCTGGCGCTGGCCGCCCGAAAGCTGGTGCGGGTAGCGGAAGCGGAAGCTGCTGTTCAGCCCCACCTTGGCCAGGATGCTGTCGATGCGCTCACGTTCCCGATCCATGCCGTGGATGCGCAGGGGCTCGGCCAGCACGGTGTGGATGGTGTGGCGCGGGTGCAGCGAACCATAGGGGTCCTGGAACACCATCTGCACCTCGCGGCAGTGCGCGCGGCTGCGCTTGGGGCCCAGCGCCCGGCCGCCAATCTGCAGTGCGCCGTCCCAGTGGGCGTACTGGCCGGCCAGGCAGCGCAGCACGGTGGTCTTGCCCGAGCCGGACTCGCCCACCAGGCCAAAGGACTGGCCCTGGCGCACCTGCAGGTGCACGTCGTTGAGCACCTTGACGGCACCGAAGGACAGGTGCAATGCGTTGACATCGATCATGGTCATGGGATGGGTTCCTTCAGGCTGTCAGCCAGGCGGGGTCGCGTTGCAACACGGGCAGGCGCGGGCGGCGCTGCTCCAGGCTGGGCAGGGCGCCCAGCAGGCCGCGGGTGTAGGGGTGTTCGGCGCGGTCCAGGTCGGCGGCGGCAATGCTTTCGACCACTCGGCCGGCATACATCACCAGCACGCGGTCGCAGAAGTGGCGCACCAGGTTCAGGTCGTGGCTGATGAACAGCAGGCCCAGGCCGCGCTGGCTGACCAGCTCGTCCAGCACCGACAGCACCTGTAGCCGCACCGAGACGTCGAGAGCCGAGGTGGGTTCGTCGGCAATCAGGATCTCGGGCTCGGTGATGAGCATCATGGCGATCATGATGCGCTGGCCCATGCCGCCGGAAACCTCGTGCGGGTACAGATTGAACACGCGCTGCGGCTCGCGGATGTGCACCGACTCCAGCATGGCCAGCGCGCGCTCATAGGCCTCGGCACGCGGCACCTTGTGGTGGGCCAGATAGGCCTCGGCGATCTGCTGGCCCACGCGCACCACCGGGTTCAGCGAGTACTTGGGGTCTTGCATGATCATGGACATGCGCTGGCCGCGTATGCCCTGCATGGTCTTGGTGCTGGCGTTCAGCAGGTCAATGCCGTCAAAGCTCAGCTTGCGCGCTTCGATGCGTGCGCTGCGCGGGTGCAGCTTGAGCAGGGCCCGGCCCACGGTGGACTTGCCCGAGCCGGACTCGCCGACGATGGCCAGCTTTTCACGCGACAGGTTGAAGGACACACCGCGCACCGCGTGCATGGGGCCTTCGGGTGTGGCGAAGTGGATGTGCAGGTCTTCCACCTGCAGCTTGGGCTGCGGCAGAGAAGAAGGAATGGCAGGGTTGTGCATGGTCATATTCCTTATTCGCTGCGCGGGTCGAGCACGTCGCGCAGGCCGTCACCGAGCAGGTTGAAAGCCAGGCTCACCAGCATGATGGCGGCGCCAGGTGCGGCGACCAGCCACCAGCACTCGATCATGTAGCGGCGGCCGCTGGAGATCATGGCGCCCCACTCGGGCAGCGGTGGCTGGGCACCCAGGCCCAGAAAGCCCAGGCCTGCGGCGGTGAGGATCACGCTGGCCATGTTCATGGTGAGGCGCACCACCACCGAGGACATCAGCATGGGCGCGATATAGCGCAGCAGAATGCGGGCGCTGGAGGCACCCTGCAGCTGCGCGGCCACCACATAGTCGGCATGGCGCAGCGACAGCGTCTCGGCACGTGCCAGCCGGGCAATCGGCGGCCAGGCGGTGAGCGCGATGGCGATCACCGCGTGGTCCAGCCCCGGCCCGAGCGCGGCCACGAAAGCCAGGGCCAGCACCAGGCTGGGGAAGGAGATAAAGATGTCGGTGATGCGCATGAACAGGTTGTCCACCCAGCCGCCGAAATAGCCCGCCATGCTGCCCACGGCCAGGCCGACCGGGCCAACGATCACCGTCACCAGCAGGATGATGTAGAGCGAGATGCGTGAACCATGCACCAGGCGGCTAAAGATGTCGCGCCCGTATTCATCGGTGCCAAACCAGTGCGCCGCAGACGGTGCCTGCAGTGCCTGCTTCAAATCTTGTAGCAAAGGGTTGTGCGTGGCGATGAGCGGGGCGAACAGCGCCACCAGCAGCAGCAAGGCCACCACCACCATGCCGGCGACGGTCATGGGATTGCGCAGCAGCCGGCGGGTGCCGCGGGCCAGGTTCTGCCGCAGCGCCTGGGCGGCAGATTCCGGTGTCGCGTTATGTGTGGGGTCGTAGGTAAGCGTGGCCATCAGCGTGTTCTCGGGTCAAAGACTTGGTACAGGGCGTCGGACACCAGGTTCAGGGTGACGAAGATCACACCCACTACCAGCACGCAGCCCATCACGGCATTCATGTCGCCCAGCAGCAGGCTGCTGGTCAGGTACTGGCCGAAGCCGGGCCAGGCGAACACGGTTTCGATCAGCACCGCGCCTTCCAGCAGGCCGCCGTAGGCCAGGGCCACGATGGTCAGCAGCTGCACCAGGATGTTGCGGAAGGCATGGCGCCAGACCACCCCGCGCTCGGACAGGCCCTTGACCCGCGCCGTGGTGATGTACTCCTGCGACAGCTGGGCGAGCATGAAGCTGCGCGTCATGCGGCTGATATAGGCCATGGAGTGCAGGCCCAGGATGCTGGCCGGCAGGATCAGGAACTTGAGCGCGCTGCGGAACACCTCCCAGTTGCCGGCCAGGGCCGAGTCGACCAGCAGCAGGCCGCTGCGCGTGGGCACGATGCCGTCAAACGCCAGGTCCACCCGGCCCGCGCCGCCGGCCCAGTCCAGCCAGGCATAGAACACCAGCAGGCCCATCATGCCGAACCAGAACACCGGCGTGGAATAGCCGAACAGGCTTACCACCCGCACCACATGGTCGGCCAGCTGGCCGCGCCGTGTGGCGGCATACACGCCCAGCGGTATGCCGATGCAGGCACCGAACAGGATGGCCATGGTGGCCAGCTCCACGGTGGCGGGCAGCACGCGCACCAGGTCTTCGGTGACCTTATGGCCGGTGAGCATGGCCTTGCCCAGGTCACCATGTAGCAGGTCGCGCAGGTAGTAGCCGAATTGCACGGTCAGCGGCCGGTCCAGGCCCAGCTGTTTGTAGACCTGCTCGTAGGTGGATTTATCGGCATCCGGCCCGACGATGGACAGCACCGGGTCCAGCGGCATGACCCGGCCGATCACAAAGGTCAGCAGCAGCAAGCCGAGCAGCGTCAGCACCACGCTGAAGGCGCGCTGGCCTAGCGCCCGCAAGCGCTTGGAAGTTTTGGAAGAGGACAAGAGCATGTCTCCGGAATAAGAGGGCTGGGCTCAACGCTGCTTGTAGACGTCACGCAAGCGTGTCGTCGCCGATGGATGGCCCTGGTAGTTGCGCAAGTCCTTGCGCACCACCACGGTGTCCACCATTTGCGAGATGGGCTGGATGGCGCCGACCTCGGTGTCATACAGCCGCTGCACCTTTTCGTACTCGGCGGTCTGCTTGGCTTCGTCGGGCTCGACCTCGGCCTTGGCGATCAGGGCGTTCAGCTCGGGGTTGAAGAAGGAGGTGCGCCAGCCCTGGAAGTTGGTGAGCTTTGCCGCGTCGCTGTTGTCGGGATTCAGCACCAGGGCGCGCAGGCTGCCGTGCGGGTGCGGCTCCACACCGCCGCCGCCGCGCCCCACCAGAATTTCGAACTTGCGGTCACGCATGGCGCCATACACCTGGTTGCCGGTGCCCGACAGCACGCTAGCATCAATGCCGGCCTGCGCCAGTGTGGACTGCAGGCTGGTGGCGATGTTGATGAAGGGCGGGTCGGCCAGCACGCGGATGCTGGTCTTGAAGCCGTTGGGGAAGCCGGCCTCGGCCAGCAGCTTCTTCGCGCCGGCCACGTCCAGCACATAGGCCGGGCTGGGCAATGTGGCGGCCAGGCCCAACTGCACCGGGCGCTGGTTCGGCACGCCGTAGTGGGGCATGACGGCGTTGTTGATTCCGTCATAGTCGATCAGCTTGCGCAGCGCCAGGCGCACGCGCGGGTCAGCAAACTTGGCGTCCTTCATGCTCACGGCCACGTAGTACAGCGTGCCGCGGCGCATGGCCTGCACCACCGCGTCGGGGTTGTGCTTCATGGCCTCCAGGTCGGGCACCGACATGCCCGAAGCCACGTCCAGATCGCCACGCTGCAGCATCAGCCGCAGCGACTGCGATTCGGTCATGTGGCGCATGACCACCCGCTTCATCTTGGCCGGGCCACGCCAGTAGCCGTCGAAGCGGTTCATGATCAACGTGTCCTTGGCGCGCCACTCGGACAGCGAGAACGGGCCGGAACCGGCGGCGTGCGTGGTCAGCCAGGCGTTGCCCATATCGCCATTTACCTCGTGGGCCATGACGGCTTGGCGGTCCAGCACCACGGCGCTGACCGAGGTGGCCAGGGTGAACAGCACCATCTTGGGATCGGTGGGCTTGGGCAGGTCAATGACCAGGGTTTGCGCGTCGGTGGAGCGCACCATCTTCTCCACATTCTTGGCGCTGAAGCCGTAGCTCTTCCAGGGCGAGGCCATGGCCAGGTTCAGCTTGAGCACGCGCTGCAGCGACCAAGCTGCGTCTGCGGCGGTCAGCGCATTGCCCGACTGGAACTTGACGCCGGAGCGCAGGTTCAGGGTGATGCTGCGCCGGTCGGGCGCGACCGTCCAGCGCTCGGCCAGGCCGGGCTGGATCTGGCCCACGTTGTTGGCGTCCAGCTCGATCAGGTAATCGTACAGATTGGTGTTGATTTCCACCACATCGTTGCCGGTGGCGGCGGCCGGGTCCAGCGACAGCAGATTGTTCATGCTGAAGCCGACGATCAGCTGGTCCACCGGCGTTTTCGCCCCCGCGCCGGTGGCCAGCAGGCACAGCGCCAGCGCTGCGGGGCACCACCATTTATTGTTATGCATTGACTTGTCTCCTCGGGATTGACGGGCCTGCGGCGCGTCAATACTTCTGGCGTGTATGGGCTTCGATGTAGTCGAAGTTGATGTCTTCTCCCAGGCCCGGCAGCTGCGACAGGTGCACATAGCCCTCGGCGTCCATCGGGTCTGCCAAGGTGTTCAGGTAGGCCGGCACTTCGTCGTAGTCCAGGAAGGGGTGCAGCAGGCCGCGCTCGTACCAGCGGCAGTTCTTGATAGCCGCGCACACCGCCAGGTTGGCCGCGCCGTTGCCGTGCACCTCGCACTGCATGCCAAACGATTCGGCCAGGTGCGCCACCTTCAGGGTCGGCGAAATGCCGCCCACGCCCGGTACGCCGGCGCGCAGGATGTCGCAGGCTCCGGCCTTGACCCAGTCGGCACGGCTGTGGTGCTTGCCGGACAGGCTTTCCGGGCCGACGATGGGGATATCCAGCTGGTCGGCCAGCCAGGCATACGAGGCCATGCTTTGCTCGTTCATCATTTCCTCGAACCAGGTGAAGTTGAGCTTCTCCAACGCACGGCCGATGGTGAGTGCGTCCATGCGGCTGTAGTCATGGTAGCCATCCAGCATCAGCGGGATATGCGGGCCCACGGCTTCGCGCACCGCGGCGCAGGCCTTGATGTCCATCGCCACGCTGGGCGCGAACGACACCGGCGGCATCCAGGTGTGCAGCTTCAGCGCCTTGTAGCCGCGCGACACCAGCTTCTCGGCAAAGGCCGCGTATTCATCGGGAGTGGACAGACCGCATTCCAGCTCGTCACCGCACATGGTGCTGCCATAGGCCGGCACCTTGTCGCGGTAGCCGCCGATCAGGCGGTACACCGGCTGGCCCAGCGCACGGCCGGCCAGGTCCCACAGCGCCTGGTCCACGGCGGCCAGGGCGCGGTCGGTCAGCTGGCCGGCGCTGCCGCGCTGCCAGTGCTCCAGGCCCTGCCACAGGTATTCACGCTGGAAGGCGTTCTGGCCGATCAGCACCTTGCGCACAAAGGCTTCAAGCACATGGGGGCGTATCACTTCGGGGGGCGCAAACGCGTAGCCGCTATGGCCTTCATCGGTGGTGATGGTCAGCATGGCCATCTTGCCCAGGCCTTCGGGGCCGGGATGGGAGTGGCCCGCAGAATCCACCGAACGGCGGGTGGGGAAGCTGAACTCCGTGCCGTGCACGCTTACGATTTTCATATCCATCCTTTTTATTCATCAGTCGTCAGACTTTGCATAATTCTAGACAACACGTCTGACGTGTATTCCTGGTACAAACCCTTGGTCTCTCTGTAAAACCTGCTCTTGGGGCTTGTGCATCAGTCGTCAGGCGAGCCACACGGCAGCGTTATAGTTGCCAGCTATCCACCCGAACGCCCGTCCATGAGCACCCTGCTGCAAGAACAACCCCTGCGTGCCAAAAGCCAGCCACAGCGCGTGGTGGACGGCGTCTCCGAGCGCATACACAGCGGCGCCCTGAAGCCCGGCGACCGGGTGCCGCCCGAGCCCAGCCTGATGCGCGAATTCAATGTCAGCCGCACGGTGGTGCGCGAGGCTATGTCGCGCCTGCAGGCCCGTGGCCTGGTCGAAACCCGGCAAGGCGTAGGCACGTTCGTGCTGGCCACACCGGCGCCCGAGCCGCTGCTGGCCATTGCCTCGCGTGATGTGCAGGTGCGCCAGAAGCTGGCCATGCTGGAGCTGCGCATCAGCCTGGAATCCGAAGCCGCCAGCCTGGCCGCCATGCGCCGGCGTGACGAGCACCTGCAGGCCATGCGCACCGCGCTGGACGCCTTCGATGCGCAACGCCGCGTTGGCGGCAGCACCACCGAACACGACTTCCAGTTCCACGTGCAGATTGCCGCCGCCACGGGCAACGAATACTTTGAAGAAGTGCTGTGCAGCCTGGGCAATGCCACCATCCGCCGCCCCACGAGCGACGGGGCAGAAGCCGCGCCGGCCGACAAGCCCACGGCACGCTTCGGCGAAGCCCAGGCCGTGCTGGAGAGCGGCAAGGCCATCACCCAGCGCGAGCACGAGGCGATCTACGATGCCATTTACCGTGGCGACGCCGCCGCCGCCCGCGCCGCCATGTTCATGCACCTGAGCAATAGCCGCGAACGCATGCGCAGCAGCTCGCCCAGCCAGGGCTGAGCTGAAGAACGCCACCCGCAGGCGGCGCGCAGGCTGCCAAGACGCCTGACCTCAAGGGTTTTCACCGATGGCAGATTGTTGTTCCGGTTTTTAGTATCGCTCAAGTCATCTGACGACTGACGTACTACCAATTTAATAACTTTATCCATCGGAGACACCGTCCATGCAACCCAAATTACTCGCCTCCCTGGCCCTCGCCAGCCTCGCCGGCGCCGCCTCGGCCCAATCCAGCGTCACCCTGTACGGCATCGTCGATGCCTGGGTGGGCCAGACAAACCACAAGGTGGGCGCCACACCGCCCGGCACGGGCTCGGTGGTGGACAGCGGCGGCGCGCAGGCCAGTCGCTGGGGCCTGCGCGGCTCCGAAGACCTGGGCGGCGGCCTGCAGGCCAGGTTCGTGCTGGAGCAAGGCATCAGCATCGACAATGGCAGCGTCAGCAAGGTCTCCAACTCGGACAACGGCTTTAACCGCGCGTCCTACGTGGGCCTGGCCGGTGACTTTGGCGAGCTGCGCCTGGGCCGCATGCTGACCGCGTTTGACGCACTGCGCGGCTCCACCAACCAGCTGTACGACTCATCGGGCTTTGCCTCCACCGGCCAGGTCTGGGGTGCGGGCAGCACCGCCGCCAACGGCCTGCCCGCCGTGACCGGCAGCGACTACCTGGCGCGCGGCAACAACACGGCCTACTACGCCAGCCCCTTCATCGGCCCGGTCAAGGGCTCGCTGAGCTACAGCGCCCCCGAAGGCGCCACCACCGCCACCGATGCGCCCCGCATGCTCACCGGCCATGTGGAATACGCATCCGGCCCGCTGCGCATAGGCTATGCGCGCCAGCTGGAGCACTACACCACTGGCGCCAACAAATTCCACCTGGTCGCCGGCCACTACAACTTCGGCCCGGCCCGCCTGGTCGGCGCCATGCAGCGCCAAAGCGACGAGCGCGTCACCGGCACGCAAAAGTCCAGGGAATGGCAGCTGGGCCTGGACGCCCCGTTTGGCGCAGCCACCGTGGCCATAGGCTACGCCAGCGCAGTGACCGATAGCGGCGCGGGCCAAAAGGTGGTGGACGCCAGCGGCCTGAGCCTGATGGGCACCTACGATCTGTCCAAAAGCACCCGGCTGTACACCGCCTACCGCAGGCTGAAAGTGGATCGCGCAGACGGCAGCGCCACGCTGGACGCATCGCGCCTGGGCGTGGGTGTGACTTACAAGTTCTGAGCGGCTCGCCGCGTTGTCAAAAATGGGCCTCCAGCGCAGATGGAACCTGCGCTGGAGGCCTCTTTTTCTTCCAGATATTTCTATGCGGTTTGAGGTGATGTGGATGCTTCTGACGCCCATGCGATCCCTGACCGCATATCCCGGCCAGGGATACCTATGGCGTCCACAAGCCAAACAGCGCCTACAAACCCAATCGACCGCTAGCGCAGAATATACCTGCGCAATCAGCTATTAATTTAAGAGCAATTATCGATCCATCCCCCGTACCATGCGCCGCCTGGTACGGGGTGCGAAGCCATGGGTTCTATGATGCGGGCACGCATCCACAATACACCTGACGGTGACCACCACGTTCCCATTTCTTGACCATGGCATCACTCCAATTTGACCAGGAAGAGCAGCTCTTCACGGCGTTCTATTCCAACCAGGCGTCCCTGCTCGACACCATGTGCCAGAGCTTGCAAAGTCGCATCGCCGAGTTGCTGGGCGGTGCTGGCGGTGTCGCGGGGGTCAAGGTGGAGGGGCGGATCAAAGACCGCGATGAGTGCCTGCGCAAATTCACCAACAAATACCGTTATGCGTTGGAAGAGGCCAACCTGCCCTATGCGATCCAGGACCATCTGACAGACCTGATTGGCATCCGGGTCGTGTGCCTGTACGAAGACGAAATCTGGAAGATTGCAGAACAGATACGGCCCAGTTTCAGCGTGATTGAAATCTCCGACAAGATCGCCAAGGTGGAGGGCACCGACGATTCCTTCGGCTACAAGGGCCTGCACCTGGACCTGGGTTTTCGGGCCGAGGACGTGGGCCTGGCGCCCGACACCACGCTGCATATCAGGCAGTTTGAGTTGCAGGTGCGCACCATCATCCAGGACTCCTGGAGCGTGCTGGACCACCAGATCAAGTACAAAAAATCGATCCCCAGCCCGCTCAAGCGACGCATCAATGTTTTAGCGGCGTTGTTCGAACTGGCTGACCGCGAGTTTCGGCAGATCCGCGATGAAACGGAAGCCGGCCTGCAGTCCGCTCCGGATGAATCTGCCTCGGCGGAAGCAACCCCCGACACCCGCGCCCCCACGCGCGACGGCCATGCGCAGAGCGAGCTCAACGCCTTCACCTTTCTGAAAATCGTGAACCACTTCTTCAAAGACTTTAGCTTTGAGCCGGCCAAGGTGGACAGCTTTGTGGAGAGCATCAAGTCCTGGTCGCCCAAGATCAACCGCAGCGAATTCAACTCCATCGTGCGCCACCAGATCGGGACGGTGAAGAAGTACAAGCTGTATTTCGAGGACCGCAATGACAGCCTCAAGTTCAATCCCTACACCGTGATCCGCCACTGCCTCTACTTGAGCGACAAAGACACCTACGAACTGGCCCTGCGCCGCAACGCCAAGGAGGCTTTTGATACCTGGCTGGCGCAAAACACCCCGCCTTCGGCAGGGGTATGAAATATGAGCCCCCCGAACGCAGCGCGGCGGTTGCAATGCACCGGCCTACTTAGGCCACAACACCCATAGCTTCAGCGGCTGCTTCAGGCGGCCAGCCAGCTCGCCCGCCTCGGGGCCCCAGCCCGCGAAGTAGTCGGCACGCACAGCGCCGACGATGGCGCTGCCGGTGTCCTGGGCCAGCACCAGCTTTTGCAGCTGCACGTTGGGGCCGCTGGAGGCCAGCCACACGGGGGTGCCGTAGGGGATGCTGGCCGGGTCCACCGCGATGGATCGGCCTGGGGTCAACGCCACGCCCTGGGCGCCGCGCGGACCAAAAGCCGCGTCAAATTCAGACAACACCTCTTCGCGGAAGAACACCATGCGCGGGTTGCTCCACAGCAGCTCGTTGACACGCTGCGGGTTCTGGGCGATCCAGGCCTTGATGCCAGGCCAGGTGGCGTCGCGCACCAGGCCCTGGTCCAGCAGCCAGCGGCCCACGCTCTTGTAAGGTTGGTCATTGGTGCCGGCATAGGCCAGGCGCACCAGGCGCTGGCTGCCGTCGGCCTCGGTGATGCGCAGGCGGCCGGAGCCCTGGATCTGCAGCACCAGCGCGTCCACCGGGTCGGCCAGCCAGGCGATGGCACGGCCGGCCAGCTGGGCCTTGGCCTCGGGCAGGGTGTCCATCTCTTGCCGGGTGTACCAGGGCTTGCGCTGGCCCAGGGTGGCGGGCGGGCGGTACAGAGGCACGGCAGAGGCGCTGGTGGGGTTGCGCGTGGCGTCCATCAGCGGTTCGTAGTAGCTGGTCAGCAGGCCCTCGGCGCTGCCCTGCAGGGGCTCCACGCGGTAGGGCTGGAAGCGGGCCACCATCCAGGCGCGCTGCTCGTCGCCCGTGCCTATGCTGAGGCGGCGCACGTCCTTGCACAGCGCGGCGTGTACTGGGCTGGGGCGCTCACAGCTTTTGATCCAGGCGTTCCAGGCTTCATGCAGCGGGTCTTGGGCGAAGCCGGGCAGCTCGGCCCAGCGCACGGGGGTCCAGCGGCTCTTGCCCTGCACGATGGGCGCGGGCAGCGGGCCGGTGTCGCCGGGCACCACGAAGGGCGGGGCTTCGGGGGTGGTTGGCGTAGCAGGCGGGCTGGGCTCGGGGGTGTAGTCGGGCATGCGGGTGGCGCAGGCGGCCAGGGTTCCTACAATCGCGGCCATCACAGATTGCTGAAGGAGTCGGTTCATGGTGTTGCTATTGCTTGAAGCGCTAGGGGCGGGCTTGTTACTGGTGCTGATAGTCTGGTGGACCATGTTCTCGGGCCGCAGCGGAGGTGAGATTATCCAGCCCCCCAGCGAGCCCAAGGACTCTGAGGGAAAAAGGCCTCCAGCGCAGGAATAATCTGCGCAAGAAGCTACATTTTTTGTAGCAAGTTGGCCAATTCGACGGCCGACTTGACTTCCATCTTGTCGAACACCCGGGCGCGGTGCACCTCCACCGTGCGCACGCTGATGTCCAACTGATCGGCCACCAGCTTGTTCGGCAGGCCCTGCACCACCAGGCGCATCACGTCGCGCTCGCGCTCGGTCAGCTCGTCCACCCGGGTCTGCAGCTGGCTGCGGCTGTGCAGCCGCTGCAGGTGCTGGGCCGACTGCTGCAGCGCCTGCTCGATGCGATCCACCAGCGCGTTGTCGGAAAACGGCTTTTCGCAGAAGTCAAAGGCCCCGCGCTTAACCGCGTCCACCGCCGTGGGCACGTCGGCATGGCCGGTCAGGAAGATCACCGGCATGGCCGTATGCAGGCCCCGGGCCACCAGCTTGTCGAACAAGGCCAGGCCGCTCATGCCGGGCATGCGCACGTCCAGCAGCACGCAGCAGGCCTGGCGCGGCGTGAAGTCGGGGCCCAGCATGGCGTCAAACACTTCGGCGCTGGGAAAGCTCTCGCTGAACAGGCGGCGCGAGCGCAACAGCCAGGACAGCGCGTCGCGCACGCTGGCGTCGTCGTCCACAATGAATACGGTGGCGTCTTGTATGGGTTGCATGGCGGGCTCCGTTTACTTCACCGTGGGCAGGGTAAATCGGAACACGGTACCACGCGGATAGTTGGCCTCGAATCCCAAAAATCCCCCATGCTGCTCGACCACCGTACGGCACAAACTCAGGCCCAGGCCCATGCCCTCCAGCTTGGTGGTGAAGAACGGGGTGAACAGACGCTGGGCCACGTCTTCGGGTATGCCGTCGCCCTGGTCCAGCACGGCGAACTCCAGCCAGCCACTGGGCTGGGAGGCGCGCAAACTGGCGCCGGCCAGGCTGACGCGCAGCACCAGCAGGCGCTGGGTAATGTTCGGCTGGTCCATGGCCTGCATGGCGTTGCGGGCCAGGTTCAGCAGCACCTGCTCGACCATGGTGCGGTCGCACAGCACGGCGGGCAGATGGGCCGGCAGCTCGGTCTGTACCTGCACGCCCAGCTTGCGCGCCTGCAGCTCGACCAGGGGCATGATGGCGTCCAGCAGGGTCTGCGGTGCCACGGCTTCGCGGGCCTCGGCGCGGCGGCGCACGAAGTCATGCACGCTGCGTATCACCTTGCCGGCGCGCTCGGCCTGCTCGGCGATGCGGCGCATGGCCATGGCCAGATCGGCGCCGTCCAGCGCGTCGGCCTGCAGCAGATTCAGCGAGCCGGTGGCGTAACTGGAGATGGCGGCCAGCGGCTGGTTCAGCTCGTGGCTGAGCAGGGAGGCCATCTCGCCCACGGTGGCCAGGCGGGCCGTGGCCTGCAGCCGGTCCTGGCTGGTGCGCGACAGCTCTTCTATCCGGCGCTGCTCGGTCAGGTCCACCACCGCGCTCATCCAGCCGGTTTGCGTGCCCTGGGCGTCGATCAGCGCGGCCTCGATGATCAGTACCGGGAAGCGCGTGCCGTCCTTACGCATGAAGACCGAGCTGAAGCCCTCGCGCGGCGGCGCGTTGCCGGCCAGACGCACTTCCTGGCGCTGCTGGTATTCCTCGGCCAGGTCGGGCGGCCAGTAGGGCGCAGGCATGGCGTGGTCGGCCAGCTCTTCCACGCTGAAGCCGACCATCTGGCAGAACGCCGGGTTGACGTAGGTGATGCGGCCCTGCAGATCGCGCGCGCGCAGCCCGGTCAGCAGCGAATCCTCCATGGCCTTGCGAAACGCCAGGGCCTCGGCCAGGCCGCGCTCGGCGCGCTGGCGCAGCCGCGTGTCGCGCGCCAGCAGCACTGTGACGGTGATCAGCGCCAGCGACATCAGCGTCACCAGGGCCATCATCAGGTTGGGGAACACGCCGGGCGCGCCGCGCCAGCTGTCCAGCCGCACCACCAGGGTGTTGCCAGGCAGGTCCAGCAGCTGGCGGGCGGTGAACACCGGCGTGCCACGCCGCGCCACTCCGTTCAGCGCCAGGCGCGCGCCGTCGGCCTCGGCAAACGACACTTCCTGGCTGCGCGTCAGCTGCCGGCCCACCAGGCCGGCCAGAATCTCCGGCAGCGAATAGGTGGCCACCACATAACCCGTGATGCCACCGCCCGAGGCCAAGGGCAGGCAGACCTCCATCACCTCCATGCCCAGGCCGTCCTTCTGGGGCAAAAAATAGTTGGTGGAATAGGCCGCACCATTGAAGCGGCGGGCCGTGGCGCAGCCCAGGGCTACATCGGCCTGGGCATAGCCACGGCCCAGCATGTCGAACGCGGGCGGACGAAACGGCGAATCCACTGCGGCCAGGGTGTCCATCGCCGGGGTGCGCCACTCCACGCGCAGCAGCTCGCGGTGCTCGCCCATGAACTGGGTGGCGTTGTCGGTCCAGATACTCGGCGAGGGATCGCGCGCATGCAGGGCCTGCAGGCTTTGCACATTGCGCGTGAGGCCGCTACGGATATCGTTGACCACATCGGCGGCGTCGCGCTCCAGCTTTTCCTGCACCTGGCTGGCTTCAAAGCGCCCGGCCAACCACACCAGGGTGACCAGCAGCAGCAACATCAAGCCCAGCAGCAGCCCCCACAAAAACCAGCGGTGTCCCGCCGGGCCGCGTGGCCAGCGCAGGGTTTTCACAGAACCCGGTGCTCCAGCGCCGGCAGCTGGCGGCGGTAGCTGTCGCGTTGCGCGGCGTCCAGCAGGCCGGCCACCACGGCCTCGCCCTCGGCATGCTGGGACAGCACGGTTCCCCAGGGGTCCACCAGCATGCTATGGCCCCAGGTGCGGCGGCCGTTCTCATGCAGGCCGCCCTGGGCCGGGGCCAGCACATAAGCCAGGTTTTCCACCGCGCGGGTGCGCAGCAGCAGCTCCCAGTGGGCCTGGCCGGTGGTGTGGGTGAAGGCGCTGGGCACCAGCAGCACATCCGCGCCCTGGGCAGCGTAGCGCCGGTACAGCTCGGGAAAGCGCAGGTCGTAGCACACGCTCAAGCCGATGCGCCAACGTTGGCCGTCGCGCGCCACCAGCTCGAACAACACAGGCTCGCTGCCGGGCTCCAGCACGCGCGACTCGTCAAAGCGCTCCTGCCCATTGTCGAAGCGGAACAGATGGATCTTGTCGTAACGCGCCACGCAGGCACCCGTGGCGTCGAACACCAGGCTGCTGTTGCGCACGCGGCTACCGTCACCAATGGTCAACGGCAGCGTGCCGCCCACGATGCACATGCCCAGCTGGCGCGCGCTGCGGGCCAGAAAGTCCTGGATGGGGCCGCTGCAATAGGCCTCCTGGATCTGCAGCTTGTCGGTGTCCTTGCGACCCAGCAGGCAAAAGTACTCGGGCAGCACGGCCAGCTCGGCGCCACCGGCTGCCGCCTCGGCCAGCAGCTGGCCGGCACGCTCCAGGTTCGCCGTCAGGCTGGTGCTGGAGACCATCTGGATGGCGGCGACTTTCATGGCGTGGTTCCTGGCTTGGGTGGCAGATCGGCTTTGCTTTCCGAGATCTTATGCGGCACCTTGGTGATTTTCGGGTCGGCCCAGGTGCCGTCGATATGGAATTCCTGCGTGGCGGCCTCGGTCAGGGGGCGGCGCAGGAACCACTGGGCCAGGAAGGAACCTATGCCGATGGCCGGGTTGATGACGGTGGCCACCAGCGAAGCCGTGCCGGCGTTGATCTCGGGCACCACCACCACCTTCAGGTTCTGCGTTTCGTTCGGGATGCTGGCGCTGCCTTCCATCAGCACGGCTGCGTTCACGCCCTTCATCTGCAGGTTGTTGGTGCTGGCCGTGCCCTGGTCTATGCGCACATCGCCCCGGATGAAGTCGAACGCAAAGCCTTCGCTGAACACATCGCGGAAATCCAGCGTCAACCGGCGCGGCAGGGCCTGCAGGTTCAGCACGCCCAGCAGCTTGGCCAGGCCGGGGTCGGCCTTGAGGAACTGGCCGTTTTCCACCTCCAGATTGAACTGCCCGCCCAACGAGGGGTAGTCCAGCGACAGGGGCGAGCCCACCCAGGCCACCTGGCCCTCCATCTGCCCCTTGCCACGCCGGATCACTCCGGCCATGCCCAGGCGGGTGAGCAGGGCACCGGCATCATTGATGTCCAGCTTGAAGTTCATTACCGAGCGGTGCGGCATATAGCCGGATGCCAGGCCCGGCGCCGCGGGCAGGGCCGCGCTGGCCAGCGCCGTCCAGTTGCCGGTGGCGCTAAGCTGGGCCTCCGGGGTGGTGATGATGAGCTTGTTCAGCCGCCAGTCGCGCATGCCGCGGTTGACCGCATCCACCTCCACCCGGCCCAGCTTTTTGCCCTTGAGCTCCAGCTCATCCACCACGATGTCCAGCGCCGGCACGCTCTCGGTGGGTTCGTCGAACAGGGTGTTGACCTCGGTGCTGGCGCTGGGCGTCAGGGTCAGGCGGGCCAGGCGGGCGTAGACGCGGCCGGGGCTACCGCCGCCAGGCTGGCGAAATTCCACATAGCCATTGAGCTCCTCGGCATCCACATTCCCATGCCAGGTCGTACCCTGGCGGGTGCTATCCAGCACCAGGCGGTGCAGGGTGCGGCCATGGGCGGTGAGCGTATTGGCGCGCAAGTTCAAGACGGTGGGCAGGTAGGCGATCGCGTTCGGGTCCACCGCAGCCAGGCCGGTGGCGCCAGGGGTGGAAGCCAAAATACGGTCCCAGGCATCGGTGTTGATGCTGTCCACGCGGATGTTCGCTGCCACGCCTTCTTCCGGCATGGCCACCGTCTCGCCCGCTGGCAGGCCCACGGCCATGCTGCCGCGCAGCACGCGGGGCTCGGGTCCGCTCACATCACGCACATAGGCCACACTGCCGATACCGGCCAGGTCCAGGGACAGGCGGTCGCGCAGCGTGCCGGCCGGGCTAGGCAGCAGGGCGTTCTCAAACCGCAAGGGCATGGCAACCTCGGCCGACTTTTTATAGGGCGCAGGCAGGTCCAGGGCCATGCCTTGCAGCGTGCTGTTGACGGCCACTTCCAGCACCTGCTGGCGCAAGCCCAGCACCGCGGAATAGGCTGCGCTGCCGCTGATGCGAGCAGTCAAGCGCGACAAGCTACCCAGCCCCGGGGCCTGGCGCAGGCCGTCGGCCGTGGCCACGCCCTGCACACGGAACTGCAGGCCCACGTCGCGCGAGGCCACAGCGGCAGTCGGGTAGTTAGCCGCCACCGGCGCCCGCGTGCCGCCGTCAATACGCGCCTCGCCCCCGAGCAAACGTGCCTGGCCGCCCACCACGGTAAAGCCCGACTCGGTGAAGTTCACCGCGCCGCGCACCTTCTCCAGGCCCACGGTGCCGGGCACCACCTGCAAGTCGTTGCCGTTCAGCACCAGGCTGCCCTGGATCTTGCTTTGCTCGATCTTGTCTATCGGCAGCTGCAGCTGCAGGCGGATATCGGCTATGCCGGTGCCGCTGGCGCGGTCCAGTGCATGCTCGGTCAGCGCCGCCAGCGGGGAGCGCGCCATGGCGCCCAACATGTCGGGCAGGGGGCCGCGCCCCTGACCCTTGAACACCACCACGGCATGCTCCACATCGGCAATCTGCACTTCGGCCTGGCTGATGCGCAGGTTCGGCGCACCGGCCAGCACGGCAGTGGCACGGTTAACCTGCAGAGAGCTGCGGTCCAGCACCAGCTCGCCCGACAGCTGCTCCAGCGCCGGCCAGGGCAGGCTGCCCGCGGGGTGCAGGCTGGGCGGCGAGTAGGCGTAAGTGGCGTTCTTTACCTCGGCCACCACACGGAACTCACCCTGCTGCGGCTTCAGAAAGGGGAAGTCGTGCAGATCCCCCTTGACGCGGAACTTCACCCGGTCCGAACTGCCGGCCACCAGGGCTTCGCGCAGGTAGCGGCGCGTCTCGGGCAGCGACAGCGGCAGGTAGCGGTGCACGCGTGCACCCTCGGCCCGGCTCAGCTGGCCTTGCAGGTCCAGCACGCCGGGGAAGCGCGAACGGCTGCCGGAGCGCGCCGGGTCGCTGGTGTGCCAGTTGGCCTGCAGCGTGCCTTCCAGGTCGGGGTTGGCAAAACGCATATCGCTGACCTGCACAGACAACGCCTTGCCATCGATCTTCCAGGCCAGGCCGGCCGACAACTGGTCCACCGGCAGCACGGGTTCTTCAAACACGCCGGGCAGCTCCAGTGCGCCCTGGGCGATCTGCAGACTGGCCTTGCCTGCGGCCTGGTTCACGTCAAAGTCCAGAGTGGCGCCACGCACGCCCAGCACCGCAGCACCACCCACGTCCAAGTTCGTCGCACGGCCCTTGGCCTGGAACTGCGTGGGCGCCGCCACATCGCCCTGCCAGCTGGCCTCGATGCGCTCAACCAGGCCTTTGGGGGCATAGGTATCCAGCGCCGTATGGACATCCGGACCCAACGGCAGGCGCTCGGCAATCTGCGCCAGGGTCGCCAGGTCCAGGCGGTCGGCGCGCAGTTGGCCCTGGTTTTTTTGCACCCGGGCAAACACGTTGCCGCCGGACCACTGCACGCCCGCGTCGGTAGTGAACTGCAGACCCTCGGTGCTGAACTCTACGCCGCCAGCCAGGGGGCGCCCGGCCAGGCGGCCCTGCAGCTGCTGCAAGGCCAGGGGCTGCAGATCGGCCCCCAGTTGAACGCGCACATTGGCCAGGGCCACGTCGGCCGTGGCGGCCTGCAGCTTGCCGTGCTGCAACTCGGCCCATAGCCGCAAAGCCCCCACACCCTGGGCCACGTCTAGGCCCAGGTCGGTGTATTGCCGCAGCTGCGACACATCCACCCGGGGCAGGCTGGCGTACACCGGGCCATCCCATTCCTTCCAACGGCCCCGGTGCACGCTCAGTAGCGGCTGACGGAACTGGGCCATGACGCTGAAGCGCTCACCCCATTCGGCCGGCGGCGACGCGTCCAGGCGCAAGCTGTGGCGCAGGCCCTTGTTGCGCATCACAAAGTCCACCGCGCTCAAAGCCAGCGGTGGGGCGCCGCGCTGCTCGTCGGTCCAGCGCACAGTGCCACCGCGCACCACCAGCTCGGTCTGGGAAAACAACCAGTCCAGCGCCCGGGTGTCCTGGCTGTCGCCGCGCGACACATCCAGCCCGGCCACCAGCAGGCGGCCATCGGCGCTGCGGCGCACATCCAGTTCGGGCTGGTCTATCACCAGTTGTTCAAACCCCAGCTTCAGCAGCGAGGCGGGCGACAAGGCAGCCAACACGCGCGGCAAGCGCA
Organism: Rhodoferax sp. GW821-FHT07F03; assembly: GCF_059418745.1. Taxonomy (NCBI): domain Bacteria; kingdom Pseudomonadati; phylum Pseudomonadota; class Betaproteobacteria; order Burkholderiales; family Comamonadaceae; genus Rhodoferax; species Rhodoferax sp. GW821-FHT07F03. Next base: position 36,490 of record NZ_JBWKQM010000021.1, on the reverse strand, counting down.
AGGCTTCACGGCCCTGCGGGTCCAGTATGGCCACGTCGCGCAGCTCCACCGACGGTATCCAGCCCGTGGAATGTGCAGAAATCGAGCCTATGCGCACCGGCAACCCCACAGCCAGGCTGGCCTGCGCTTCCAGCTGCGGGCGAAACTCGCCGATTCGCGGCACAATCCAGCCGTGCAAGGCCCCCCAAGCGATGGCCAACACCAACCACGCCGCCGCTACCAGGCCCAGGCCCCAGGGCGCTGCCTTGGCAGCCAGTCGCAGCAGACGCGTAGGTTGGGGCTTAGATTCAGTCATTGGACACATGGATGCAACAAGAATTATCACTCCCATGCTTCGCCCCCCTATGGCGCGGCCTCAGCGAAACGGTGAAGTTTTGTTAATAAGCCAGCCCCCCACCTCCCCTCTGTCGGAGCATTCGCGCTTTGTGCAGCGCCTGCGCCGCCGCTATGCCGACCAGCTGGATCTGCTGCAGCCTGGGCCGCCGGTGTTTGAAACCATGCAGTCCACCCTGGCTGCCCTGTTGGCCCAGGGCCTGGAACTCGGCGCCGCCCTGCGCAGCCTGCGCCAGCTGGTGATGGAGCGCCTGGTCAGCCTGGACTGTGACGAACAGGCCCCGCTGGCTGTGGTGACCCACGCGGTCACCGTGCTGGCCGAAATCGCCCTGGACGCCGCCTGCACCTACGCACAGCAGACCCTGGACGCCCAGCACGGCATGCCCCTGGGCCCGGACGGCCAGCGCGCCCAGCTGTGGGTCATCGGTATGGGCAAGCTGGGGGCGCGCGAGCTGAATGTGTCCAGCGACATCGATCTGATCTACATCTACAACACCGAGGGCGAAACCGCCGGCACACCCGAGGGCCGGGGCCGCATCTCCAACCACGAGTACTTCGGCAAAGCGGTCAAGACCATTTACGCCCTGGTGGGTGACACCACCGAGCACGGCTTTGTGTTCCGCGTGGACCTGGCGCTGCGTCCGCATGGCAACTCCGGCCCGGTGGCGCTGTCGCTGGACGCGCTGGAAGACTATCTGCAGCAGCAAGGGCGCGAATGGGAGCGCTTTGCCTGGCTGAAAAGCCGGGTGGTGGCGCCGCGCGCCTGCATCCAGGACGCCTGCGCGCTGCGCGGCGTGGTGCTGCCCTTTGTGTTCCGCCGCTACCTGGACTACAGCGTGTTCGACGCCCTGCGCAACCTGCACCAGCAGATCCGCGAACACTCGGCACGACGTAGCGCCGGCAGGCCCGAACGCGCGAACGACGTGAAGCTGTCGCGCGGCGGCATACGCGAGATCGAATTCACCGTGCAGCTGCTGCAGGTGGTGCGCGGCGGCCAGTTCCCCGAGCTGCGCACCCGCCCCACGCTGGACGCACTGCAGCGCCTGGCCCGCGCCGGCCTGATGCCCCAGGCCACCGCCGATGCACTGGCCCAGGCCTATTCCTTTTTGCGCCGGGTGGAGCACCGCATCCAGTACCTGGACGACCAGCAAACCCATGTGCTACCCACCGCCGACGAAGACCTGGCCTGGATCGCCCACACCATGGGCTACCCCGACTGCTGCGCCTTTCTGTGCGAGCTGGACAGCCACCGTGAACGCGTGGCACAAGAGTTCGACACCCTGCTGGGCGGCGCGGGCAAAAAAGAATGCAAGGGCGGCAGCTGCAAAGGCGCCAAGAGCATGGGCAGTAACGACCTGGGCAATGTCCCGGACCTGGCCACCCTGGCTGAACAATTGCAAGAACCTCTGCGCGCGCGCCTGCTGCAATGGGCCGAAAACAGCCGCATCCAGGCGCTGCGTGACGCTCCCCGCGCCCGCCTGTCGCGCCTGGTGCAGCGCACCGCCGGCTGGCTGCGCGACGGCACGGCCAGCGAAGAAGGCGCGTTGCGCTGGATGGACTGGATCGAATCCCTGCTGCGCCGTGAAAGTTACCTGGCCCTGCTGCTGGAGCGTCCGGCCATCCACCAGCGCCTGCTGCGCCTGCTGGGCGCGGCCCGCTGGCCGGCCCGCTACCTGCAGCAACACCCGGGCGTGATCGACGAACTGGCCGCGGACACCATGCTGTCCGAGCGATTTGTGCCCGCCGAATTCGAGGCCGAACTCGAAGCCCGCCGCGCCGCCCTAAAGTCCACCCAGGAAGACGACGACGAAACCCTGCTCAACCTGCTGCGCCGCGCCCACCATGCCGAGCTGTTCCGCACCCTGGCGCGCGACGTGGAAGGCCGCACCACGGTAGAGCAGGTGGCCGACGACCTGAGCGCGCTGGCCGATGTGGTGCTGCGCGTCACCGCCCGTTGGTGCTGGCAGCGCCTGAAAAACCGCCACCTGGACGAACCGCGCTTTGCCGTCATCGGCTACGGCAAGCTGGGCGGCAAGGAACTGGGCTACGGCAGTGACCTGGACATTGTTTTTGTCTACGAGGACGAGGACGACCGCGCCCCCGAGGCCTATGCCAACCTGGTGCGCAAGCTGATCAACTGGCTGAGCGTGAAGACCGCCGAGGGCGACCTGTTCGAGATCGACACAGCGCTGCGCCCCAACGGCAACTCTGGCCTGCTGGTCACCACCTTGAACGCCTACGCCAGCTACCAGCAAGGCCGTGGCAGCAACACCGCCTGGACCTGGGAGCACCAGGCCATGACGCGCGCGCGCTGCGTGCTCGGCCCCGCCGATCTGCACCAGCGCTTTGACGCGGTGCGCCAGGCCGTCATCACCGCACCACGCGACCTACCTGCGCTGCAGGCCGAGATCGTGGCCATGCGCAACAAGGTACGTGGCGCCCACCCGGTGCGCGGCGGCCAGTTCGACGTGAAGCACAGCCCCGGCGCCATGGTGGACGCCGAATTCGCCGTGCAGTACCTGGTGCTGGCCCACGCGGCCCAACACCCGGCACTACAGGACAACGTGGGCAATATCGCCCTGCTGCAGCGCGCCGAAACCGTGGGCCTGCTGCCCCCGGGCGTAGGCATGGCAGCCGCCAATGCCTACCGCGTGCTGCGCAAGGTACAGCACCACGCACGCCTGAATGAAACCCCCACCCAGGTCGCCCCCGAGCCGTTGCAGGCCGAGCGGGACGCAGTGCTGGCGCTGTGGTCGACCGTTTTTGGTTAGGTTCGATTCAAGGCATCGGCAGTTACAGTAAGACGCCGAAGAGCCTGGTCAGACTGCCTACCTGGCCTCACCGCTTGCAACATCCTTCTGTGTTTGCAGCAACATCGATGTCTGATCCGCCGGCATGGGCACATCGAAATAAAAGCCCTGGAATTCGTCACAGGCGTTCAGGCGCAGGAAGTCGGCCTGCGCCTTCGTTTCCACGCCCTGGGCCACGACGGTCAGGCTCAGCGTGCGGCCCATCGCGATGATCGCCTCGGTCAGCGCCTTGTCCTCGTCGAGGCTGGCAACGTCGCGGATGAAGGAGCGATCGATCTTGATGGTGTCGAGCGGGAATTGCTGGAGCGTGGCGAGCGACGAGTAACCGACGCCGAAGTCGTCGATGGCGATCCGTATGCCCATGCCCTTGAGTCCGGCCAGGATGCCGAGGCTTCTTTCGACATCGCGCATCAGAAGGCTCTCGGCGATTTCCAGCTCCAGCAGGTGTGCGTCCATGCCGGTAGCCGCGAGCATCGCCGCCAGGTCGGGCAGCAGACCGTCGTCAAAGAACTGCCGTGCCGTCAGGTTAATGGCCATGCTCAGCTGCGGCAGGCCCTGCGTCTGCCAAGCCATGTTTTGCAGGCAGGCGGTTTTGAGCACCCATTTCCCGATAGGGACGATCAGACCAGTTTCTTCCGCGATCGGAATAAACTGCATCGGCGCGATGATGCCCAGGTCGGGATGCTGCCAGCGCAACAAAGCTTCCATGCCGGTGATGCGGCCGCTGCGGATGTCGCGCTTGGCCTGGTAATGCAGCTCGAACTCGCTACGTTCCAGGGCGTGTCGCAAGCTTGACTCCAACGTGAGCCGTTCGAGCGAGTTGACGTTCAGTGCCTCGGAATAAAACTGGAAATTGTTCTTGCCTTCTTCCTTGGCCTGGTACATCGCGATGTCGGCATTCTTCGTCAGGGTCTGCTCGTCCAGGCCGTCTTGCGGGTAGGTGCTGATGCCGATGCTGGCGGTGACGCGAAACTCCTGGCCGAGCAGCACGAACGGTCGCGCCACGGCGGAAAGAATCTTCTGCGCTACGGTGGCGACATACGCTTCCTCCGCCAATTCCGGCAGCAACATGACGAACTCGTCGCCGCCCAGCCGGGCGACCGTGTCGCTGTCGCGCAGACAAGCCTTGAGCCTGGCCGCAACCTCCTGCAGCAGCTGATCACCGGCCTCGTGCCCCAGGGTGTCGTTGATCTGTTTGAAGCGGTCCAGATCGAGAAACATCACCGCCAGCCGCTTGTTGTAGCGATGCGCCTGGTTGATGCTCTGACCCAATAGCTTGCTGAACAGGCTTCGATTCGGCAGCGCCGTGAGGCTGTCGTGGTACGCAAGGTGCTCGACGCGTGCGGCGTGGGCCAGCTGCTCTTCGACGACACGCAAGCGGCTGGCCGCCAATTGGCGGCCCATGCGGCTTAACACGGCGGCGATCAGAATCAGTATGAAGCTGGCGGCGGCAGCCCGCCATAGATAGGTGTGCAGGCTCTGGCGCGTGGCGATAAGCTGTTCGTCCGCCGATAGCCCGACGATCACGGCGAGCGGAAACTCGTAGAGCTGGCGCACGCTGGTGTAGCGCAGCACGCCATCCCAGGAGTTGGTGGACAGTTCCGCTTCGCGGCTTGCCTGATTCGCGGCCGGCAGCACAGCGGTGTAGCCGCGCGTGTCGCCGGCAGAGACTGCTTCTCCGGTACGCCGGGCACGAAACACGCCGTCGACTCCCAGAATGCCGAGCACGCCATGCTCGCCCAACTTGGACGTCTCGTAGCCGCTGACGAAGTAGGCAGCGTCCACGGCAATCGTCACGATGCCGGCGAACCGTCCGTCCGCTGTGTCAAGCCGGCGGCTGAAATGCAGTTTGCCTTCGCCGATGCTTGGGCCGTGCGGCGGCTGACCGATCGAGAGGGTATCGACCTGGCGCGGGATCTGAAAGTAGTCCTGATCGGCGATATTGACCGCAGTGGACGGCTTGGTGCTCGCCACAACATTGCCCGTGCTGTCCGCAATGCTGACGACAAACAACAGTGCGGGCGGCAACAGCGACTTGTCCTTCAGCTCTTGCAGCACGGCCTGTCTGCCCCTGAGTTCATACGCGTACTTGACGAACTTCAGCGTAAGGTCGATCTCGCGCAACGCGCGCACCACCTGCGCTTCGTAGGTTTCAGCCAGTTCGTCGCTCGATACGGCCGCGGCATGTTCGGCGGCCGCACGCTCGACCTTGACCAGATTCAGGGTCGTGCCCCAGACAACGCCCAGAACCAAAATCGTGATCGCCGGAAACAGCATGGCCGGCTCGGTAACCCGCGCCAGGTAACGCCGCAACCTGGCCGTAGCACCGGCGGCGCGGAGCCCGATAAGCGCCTGCGCAACGCTGCGTATCTTTAGTTTCATTGCAGTCTCCAAATACCTCCCAGACCTGTTGGGCCTCGGCCCCAGCGATGATGTCGCGTCAGGATAACCCGGCGGCGACCGAAAGGTCTATGCGGCATCCTTGAGGCGGAAGCGCGTGTATCCTCAGGCACAGTACAAAGCACCTGAAATTATTTACCCCATACCGATACCGGGGGGTATACCAGGGTTCTTGGGAAGACCATATGACGAATATTCGGTTGCGGCCGCTTGTGGCCGCGCTGTCGCTGGCGTTGGCCGGGGCGGCCCAGGCCGCCGAAGGCGACCCCTCGATCTGGTCGTTCAGCGGCTTCGGCACGCTCGCAGCCGTGCATTCAAGTGAGCGTGAGGCCGATTTCGTAGGCAGCAACCAGCAGCCCAGTGGCGCGGGCCGCACCCAGGCCACCAGCTTCGGCCCGGACAGCAGATTAGGCGGCCAGGTCACGGCCAGGCTCACGTCCGAATTGTCGTCCGTGGTGCAGGTCGTGGCCCAGCACCAGTACGACAACAGCTGGACACCGCAGGTCGAGTGGGCCAATGTCCAGTACCAGTTCTCGCCCGCGCTGCGTGTGCGTGTGGGCCGCATCGCGATGCCAAGCTTCATGGTGTCGGAAACACGCCTCGTGGGTTACGCAAACCCCTCGGTACGCCCGCCGGAGGAGGTCTACCTCATCAACACGCTCACCAGCAACGACGGCGTGGACGCAACCCATGTGTCGCACTTTGGCGACGCGGTGAACAGCCTGTCCGCGTTCTACGGCAGCAGCACGGCCAAGATACCCCTCGACGTCACTGCCAGGGCCAAATCGAGCTGGGGCATCAACAACACGCTCGAGATGGGCGCGACGAGCGTGCGTGTCAGCTATGTCTTGGTCAAGGCAGACATCGATTCGTCGTCGGTGCAACAGCTGCAGGATGGGCTGAACGGCTTCGGCGCCTCGGCCTCGGCCATTCCCGTCCCGAGCATCCAGGCAGCGGGTGCGCAGGCCTATGCATTGGCGCAGAAGTACCGCCTCAAGGACTTGTCCCGGCAGACCTTGGCCATTGGCGTTTCGCACGACACCGGTCACTGGTTTTTCGCGGGCGAGTACGTGCGCCTCATTGCCGGTGGCGCATTCGGCAACTCCAACTCCGGCTACGTCACCGCGGGCTATCGGGTCGGCGCGTGGACACCCTATGCCACGCTCGCGGCAACCCGAACGCCCCAGCTCAATGAATCCGGGATATCCACCGCAGGACTGCCGCCTCAGCTGGCTGCCGGCGCCACCGCACTCAACGGCGGCGTGATCGGCCTGGCGAACAGCATCCCGGCCCCGACACAAAAGAGCATCACTTTGGGCCTGCGTTGGGACTTCATGAAAAACGCTGCCGCCAAGCTGCAGTACGACCACATCGACCTTGGATCGAATTCATTTGGCCCACTGGTCAACAAATCATCCAGTTACCAGCCCGGCGGCAAGCTGAACCTCGTCAGTGTCGCTATCGACTTCGTGTTCTGACGCCACCGCCGAGAGAACACCATGAAACCATCATCCGTTGAACTTGCGCTGATCCTCGCATTGGCTAGCCTGTTTTGCAGCTCGACCCATGCCCAAGTGGCAGTCGTCATGGCGCCCAGCGCCAGCCCGCTCAGCAAGGAGCAGATCGCCAACATCTACCTGGGCCGTTCGGCCGAGCTGCATCCGCTCGATCTGCCCGAAGGCAATGCCACCCGTGATCACTTCTACAAGAAGGCAACCGAGCGCGACGCCGCACAGGTAAAGGCCGCGTGGTCGCGCATAGTCTTCAGTGGCAGGGGCATGCCACCCAAGGAAGTGTCCGACGCCGCCGCTGTCAAGAAAGCGGTCGCCGCCGACCCCAAGCTGGTGGGCTACATCGACAAAGCCGATGCCGACGCCAGCGTGAAAGTGGTCCTGACACTGGACTGATCCTGGAAACGGCAGCTGACCGCTTGGTCTCACCCGAAGCTCCGCACGTTTTTGAGTTTTGTCACCGTCAGGCCGTTCACACATTGGATGGTGCACGCTACACACCCAATTGCAGCCCAACCCAAAGGGCGGGATACGGCCCGCCTGTCAGCCCTGAGCACCCGCGCCGCCGAGGCGAATAACCGACTCAACCGCAGCTGACGCAGTGCGACCTGTACCTGAAAGCCATGGTGGCGCTGCACGAGGCGGACCTTGCACAAAAACTGGCTGCAACGCCCGCAAATTCTGCGCAGATAGCTCCGTTTTTCATAGCCTCTATACCGAATGACGCGCGCACGCTGCGTGCTCGGCCCAAGCGATCTGCACCAGCGCTTCTACGCGGTGCTGGCGCTGTGGCATGCGGTGTTTGGCTAAGCACCGTTTAAGACCTCTGAGCCCTGAATCCGGCGGCCCCTCCCGCCAGATTTTTGTCCGCATTGCTATGCCCCCGATACAGCGCTAAGCTGTGCCGCTATGCATACCTTCGCGTTTGCGCCATGGGCCCATTGAGACAAGGTCCGCTTGCTCGGCTGGCCCAGAGCGGGCTTGGTATTGGCCCGCGCATCGTCGCCCTGTTTGTGCTGGTATTCGGGCTGATGGGCGGGCTGGGCCTGATGCTGATGCAAAGCAAGCTGCTGCCCGCCTTCGACGCCATCGAAAAACACTTTGCCCAAGACAGCGTCAAGCGCGTGGCCAGCGGCTTTGACGAGCAGCTCGCAGCCCTCAGCATCCTCAACCACGACTGGGCTTTCTGGGACGAGCTGTACAGCCACATGCAGCAGCGCAGCAAAGCCTTTGAAGACAGCAACCTCAGTGATGCCGCCATGCTGACCTCGCATCTGAACGCCGTGCTGCTGGTAGACCAGCAGGGCCAGCTGGTTGGTATGGGCAGGCGCCCCCAGAGTGACGGCAGCCTGGTGCATGCAGAGCAGGCGTTGGCCCCCCTGCAGCGCCGCTGGGCCGCCCATCCCTGGCAGTCCAGGCCCACCGAATGCGGGCTGACGCAGGCCAGCAAGATCCTGTCCGCCGTGTGCTGGACGCCCATCGTGCACAGCGACGGCCAGGGCGCTGCCGCCGGCCTGGTGGTGATGGTGCAGGAGCTGGACGACGGCGCCATGGCCGTCATCGCGCAAAACGCCGGCGCCGCCTTTTCCATAGAACCGCACGCCGAGGAACCCAACAGCCCCAGCGCGGTCGAGCTGGCCTGGGAGCTGCCCAAGTTCAAATACTTCAGCAACCGCCAGGTGCACGCCACCTACGAGCCCCAGAACATCACCTTGCACTACCTGCTGCGTGACCTGGAAGACAAGCCCCTTTCCACCGTGCACATGAACCTGCCGCGCAACCTGGCCCTGCAGGCCCAGCGCATCCTGCAAGAGGTGGCCTGGCAGCTCGCCGCGCTGGCCCTGGTCACCGGCCTGGTGTTGCTGCTGGCCATACACCACTGGCTGGTGCGCCCCATCCGCCAGCTACAGGCCGATCTGGCCATGATGACCTCCTCACGGCGCTGGGACCGCATACTCACTGCCAAGCGGCCCGATGAAATCGGCGCCCTGACCCAAGGGGTGAACGCCCTGCTACAGGTGCTGCACAGCCAGGTGGATGCGCTGGAGACACTGTCCAGTACCGATGCGCTCACCGGCATCGCCAACCGCCGCCAGTTCGACGAGCGCCTGGCCTACGAGATCGTGCGCCTGGCGCGCCGGCCCGCCCCCTTGTCCTTGCTGGTGCTGGACGTGGACCACTTCAAACGCTACAACGACCTGTATGGCCACCCCATGGGCGATGTGGCCCTGCAAAAAGTCGGCACGCTGCTGAAAGACCTCTGCCGCCAGCAAGACCTGCCGGCCCGCATAGGCGGCGAAGAGTTCGCCCTGCTGCTGCCCGAAACCGATGCGGCGGGCGCCATCGCCATGGCAGACAAATGCATGCTGGCCCTGGCGGCAATGGCCCTGCCGCACGACAGCTCGCCCACCGACCGCTACCTGACATTCAGCATCGGCATCGCCACCTGCGAAACCGGCCAGCGCGGCGACGCCAACGTGTTGCGGATACAGGCCGACGAAGCGCTCTACGCCGCCAAGAACCTGGGCCGCAACCGCATCTGCCACCGCGACCAGGTGGGCCCGCCGGTCGCCTGAGAAGCTGTGGTTTTGACATAAATCGACACAATCCGATACGCGGCTGCGAAAACACCAAGCGCCGTCTCTGGCACCATGGCGGCGCGGCGTCCACCCCTTGGCGGACATATGCCAGCCAGGCTTTCTACAAGCCAGGTCCCCCCCATTACTATAGGCCCCCCATCCCCCAGGAGCTTTCTGCATGCATGTGCCCCGATGGACTCTTTTGTGCAGCCTGCCGCTGTGGCTCGCAGCCTGCGCCAGCACGCCGCCGCCGGCCCCCAGCGTGGCGGCCGTAGCGCCCGCGCAGTGGCAGGCGGCACTGCCTTCCACCATGCCCCACCACGGTGACCTGGGCGACCTGGCCAGCTGGTGGCAGCGGCTGGACGACCCACTGTTGGTGCAGTTGATTGAAGCCGCGCAAAACGCCAGCCCCACCGTGGCCTCGGCCGCCTCGCGCATCACCCAGGCCCGCGCCACCGCCGTCAGTGCGGGCGCGGCACTCGGACCCACGCTGGACGCATCGGCCAGCGCCAGCCGGGGTATTTCACAACCCGCCACGCCCGTCGCCACCACGCTGCAAGGCGGCTTGCAGGCCGCCTGGGAGATCGACCTGTTCGGCACCCAGCGCGCCGCGCTGAACGCCGCCCAGGCACGCCAGCAAGGCGCCCAGGCGCTATGGCATGACGCCCGTGTCGCCGTGGCCGCCGAGGTGGCCAACCAGTACGTCAATGTGCGCGCCTGCGCCCTGCTGCGCGGTCTGGCCGGCCAAGACGCCCGCTCGCGCCAAGAGACGGCCCGCCTCTCCAACCTGAGCACCCGCGCCGGCTTCACCGCCCCGGCGGTGGACGCGCTGGCCCGCGCCAGTGCCGCCGAGGCGAATAACCGCCTCAACCAGCAGCTCACGCAGTGCGATCTGTACCTGAAAGCCATGGTGGCGCTAACCGCGCTGCCGGAGGCGGACTTGGCACAAAAACTGGCTGCAGCGCCCGCACCTTCTGCGCAGATAGCTCTGTTTTCCATAGCATCCATTCCGGCCCAGGCCCTGGCCCAGCGGCCCGATGTATTCAGCGCCGAGCGCGACGTGGCCGCCGCCAGCTTCGACGTGGGCAACGCCCAGGGCCAGCGCTACCCACGCCTGGCTTTAAGCGGCAATATCGGCGCCCTGAGCTACCGCACCGGGGGCGGCAATGTGGACATGAACACCTGGTCCATCGGGCCCTTGAGCCTGTCGCTGCCGCTGTTGGACGGCGGCGTGCGCAGCGCCAACATCGACGCCGCCCAGGCCCGCTACACCGAGGCCGTGGCCCTGTACCGGGCCAAGGTGCGCCAGGCCGTGCGCGAGGTGGAGGAGGCCCTGGTCAACCTGCGCAGCAGCGACGAGCGCATGGCCGACACCCAGACCGCCGCCGCCGGCTACCAGGCCTCGTACGAGGCCACCCAAGCCCGCTACAAAGCCGGCGTAGCCAGCCTGCCCGAACTCGAAGACGCGCGCCGCAACGCCCTGGCCGCCGACACCAACGTCATCGCCCTGCAGCGCGAGCGCCTGCTGGCCTGGGTCTCCCTGTACCGCGCCGTCGGCGGCGGTTGGCCCGGCCCCGATGCCAACACCACCGCCAGCAACGCAAACACTGCGCAATAGCCCTGACACACCCTGGACACACCGCATGACTTTCAAACCCAACGCTATCGTTTTCGCAGCTGCTTGCGCACTGTCTATCTGCGCTGCAGGCCTTTTTTCTATCAATTCCCAAGCGGCGGATGACAAGCCCCAGGCCCAGCCCAAGCCGGCGCTCAGCGTCACCACCGTGCAGCCGCAAGCGCTGGCCTGGCCGCTGCAGCTCAGCGCCAACGGCAACGTCGCCGCCTGGCAGGAGGCCAGCATCGGCAGCGAGGCCGCCGGCCTGCGCCTGCAGGAGGTGCGCGCCAATGTGGGCGACGTGGTGCGTGCCGGCCAGGTGCTGGCCACCTTCGCCGCCGAGAGCGTGCAGGCCGACCTGGCCCAGGCCAAGGCCAATCTGCTGGAGGCCCAGGCCAATGCGCTGGACGCCGCCGGCAACGCCGCCCGCGCCCGCACCCTGCAAAGCACCGGTGCCCTGAGCGAGCAGCAGATCAACCAGTACCTGACCACCGAGCAGGTCGCCAAGGCCCGCGTCGAAGCCGCCAAGGCCACGGTAGTGGTGCAGCAGCAGCGCATGAAAAACACCACGGTGCTGGCCCCCGACAGCGGCGTCATCAGCGCCCGCAGCGCCACCGTAGGCGCCGTGCTGGGCAGCGGCACCGAGCTGTTCCGCATGGTGCGCCAGGGCCGGCTGGAATGGCGCGCCGAAGTCACGTCCAGCGAACTGGAACGCATACGCGCGGGCACCAACGTGCAGGTCAGCACGGCCAACGGCACGCCGGTCAAAGGCAAGGTGCGCGTGGTCGCCCCCACGGTGGATACGCAAACCCGCGCCGGCCTGGTCTATGTGGACCTGCCCGCAGGCAATGCCCTGAAAGCCGGCATGTTCGCCAAGGGCGCGTTCGAGCTGGGCCAGACGAATGCGCTGACCGTGCCGCAAACCACCGTGGTGGTGCGCGATGCCTTCAGCTACGTCTACCGGCTGAACGCCGACAAGCGCGTCACGCAAATCAAGGTGCAAACCGGCCGGCAAATCGGCGACCGGGTCGAGCTGCTGAGCCCGCTGCCGCCCGACGTACAACTGGTGGCCAGCGGCGCCGGTTTCCTGAACGATGGCGACCTGGTGCGCGTGCTGGAGACTTCCAAGCCCAATACGACCGCAGCGCAGGCAGCTCCTGCGGTAGCAGCTAGCAAATAAGGAGCATTTATGAATGTCTCCGCCTGGTCCATCAAGAACCCCATTCCGGCGGTCATGCTCTTCGTGATGCTGACCTTTGCCGGCCTGCTGTCCTTCAACGCGATGAAGGTGCAGAACTTTCCCGACATCGATCTGCCCACGGTCACCGTCACTGCCTCGCTGCCCGGCGCAGCGCCAGCGCAGCTGGAAACCGAGGTGGCCCGCAAGATCGAGAACTCCATCGCCACCGTGCAGGGCCTGAAGCACATCTACACCTCGGTGAAGGATGGCGGCGTGGTCGTCACGGCCGAGTTCCGGCTGGAGAAGCCGGTGCAAGAAGCGGTGGACGATGTGCGCTCCGCCGTAGCCACGGTGCGCAGCGACCTGCCCGCCGATGTGCGCGACCCCATCGTCGCCAAGATGGACATGGCGGCCCAGCCGGTGCTGGCCTTCACCATCACCAGCCCCAAGATGGATGACGAGGCCTTGTCCTGGTTTGTCGACAACGACGTCACGCGCAAGCTGTTGGCCGTGCGCGGTGTCGGCGCGGTGAGCCGCGTGGGCGGCGTGACGCGCGAGGTGCGTGTGTCGCTGGACCCGCTCAAATTGCAGGCCCTGGGCGCCACCGCCGCCGACATCTCGCGCCAGCTGCGCCTGGTGCAGCTGGACAGCGCCGGCGGCCGTGCCGACCTGGGCAGTGGCGAGCAGCCCGTGCGCACCCTGGCCACGGTACAAACCGCCCAAGAGCTGGGCCAGCTGCAGCTGGCGCTGAGCGACGGCCGACGCATCCGCCTGGACCAGGTGGCCACGGTGAGCGACACCACCGCCGAGCAGCGCTCGTCGGCACTGCTGAATGGCAAGCCAGTGGTCGGTTTTGAAGTCTCGCGGAGTCGCGGCGAAAGCGAGGTGTCGGTGGGCGCGGCGGTGCTGAAAGCATTGGACGAACTCAAGGCCCAGCACCCCGACATCACGCTGACCGAGTCCTTCAACTTCGTGGCGCCGGTGCAAGAGGAATACACCGGCTCCATGCATCTGCTGTACGAGGGCGCCATCCTCGCCGTGGTGGTGGTGTGGCTGTTTCTGCGCGACTGGCGCGCCACTTTTGTGTCGGCCGTGGCGCTGCCGCTGTCGGTCATTCCGGCCTTCATCGGCATGGCCTGGCTGGGCTTCTCGGTCAACGTGATCACGCTGCTGGCGCTGTCGCTGGTGGTGGGCATTCTGGTGGACGACGCCATCGTCGAGGTGGAGAACATCGTGCGCCATCTGCGCATGGGCAAGACGCCCTACCAGGCGGCCATGGAGGCGGCGGACGAGATCGGCCTGGCCGTCATCGCCACCACCTTCACCCTGGTGGCGGTGTTCCTGCCCACGGCCTTCATGAGCGGCATTGCCGGCAAGTTCTTCAAGCAGTTTGGCTGGACCGCGGCGCTGGCCGTGGTGGCCTCACTGGTGGTGGCGCGGGTGCTGACGCCAATGATGTCGGCCTACATCCTCAAGCCCATCGTCACCGCCGAGAAGGAGCCCGGCTGGCTGCGCGTCTACATGCGCTGGGCCGCTTGGTGCCTGAAGCACCGGGTGCTGACCATGGTCGGCGCCACGCTGTTTTTCATCGGCTCGGTGATGCTGATCCCGCTGCTGCCCACCGGCTTCATCCCGCCGGACGACAACTCGCAAACCCAGGTCACGCTGGAGCTGCCACCCGGCTCCACCCTGGCGCAAACCAGCGCGGTCGCCGAGCAGGCGCGCCTGCTGATGGCCCAGCTGGAGGATGTGAAAAGCATCTACACCACCGTGGGTGGCGGCAGTGTGGGCGGCGACCCGTTTGCGCCCGCCGGCACCGCCGAAACCCGCAAGGCCACGCTGACCATCACCCTGACCGACCGCGGCGCACGGCCGCGCAAACAGGTGATTGAAAACCGCATGCGCGCCACGCTGGAGGCCCTGCCCGGCGTGCGCAGCAAGGTGGGCCTGGGCGGCTCGGGCGAGAAGTATGTGCTGGTGCTCAGCGGCGAAGACCCGGTGGCCCTGCAGGAGGCCGCCATGGCCGTGGGCAAGGATTTGCGCACCATCCCCGGCTTGGGCAGTGTGGCCTCCACCGCCAGCCTGATACGCCCGGAAATCGCCGTGCGCCCCGACTTCGCGCGCGCCGCCGACCTGGGCGTGACCAGCAACGCCATCGGCGAAACCCTGCGCATCGCCACCGTGGGCGACTACGACACGTCGCTACCCAAGCTGAACCTGTCGCAACGCCAGGTGCCCATCCTGGTGAAGCTGGACGACGCAGCGCGCAAAGACCTGGCCGTGCTGGAACGCCTGGCCGTGCCGGGTAGCAAGGGCCCGGTGATGCTGGGCCAGGTGGCTACGCTGCAAACCACCGGCGGCCCGGCCGTCATCAGCCGCTACGACCGCACGCGCAACGTCAATTTTGAAATCGAACTGTCCGGCCTGCCGCTGGGCGACGTGACCGCCGCCGTGCAAAAGCTGCCCTCCATCCAGCAGCTACCGCCCAGCGTGAAAGTGGTGGAGGTGGGCGACGCGGAAGTGATGGGCGAGCTGTTCGCCAGCTTCGGCCTGGCCATGCTGACCGGCGTGCTGTGCATCTACATCGTGCTGGTGCTGCTGTTCAAAGACTTCCTGCACCCGGTCACCATCCTGTGCGCGCTGCCGCTGTCGCTGGGCGGCGCCTTCGTGGGCCTGCTGATCGCGCAAAAGAGCTTCTCCATGCCCTCGCTGATCGGCCTGGTGATGCTGATGGGCATCGCCACCAAGAACTCCATCCTGCTGGTCGAATACGCCATCGTGGCGCGAAGAGACCACGGCATGACCCGAGTGGAGGCCCTGCTGGACGCCTGCCACAAACGCGCCCGCCCCATCATCATGACCACGCTGGCCATGGGCGCCGGCATGCTGCCCATCGCCCTAGGCTGGGGCGCCGCCGACAGCAGCTTCCGCAGCCCCATGTCGGTGGCGGTGATAGGCGGCCTCATCACCTCCACGGTGCTGAGCCTGCTGGTGGTGCCTGCCGTGTTCACCTATATCGACGACCTAGAGCACTGGTTCAAGCGCATGGGCGCGAAGCTACGCGGCAAACCCGCCCCGGGGCCCGCCCAGCTGCCCCCGGCACCGCAGCCCAAGGCGCTATCGTAATAGGAGCTTCTGGCGCAGATACTACCTGCGCTGGCGGCCTTTTTTGTTTAAACCTGGGATACAGCGCCAGCCATGCCACGCGTACTCTTTATCTGCAGCCGCAACAGATTGCGCAGCCCCACGGCCGAGCATGTCTTCTCCACCGTACCCGGCATAGAAACCGACTCCGCCGGCCTGGCGCCCGACGCAGACTGCCCGCTGAGCGCGGACCAGATCGAGTGGGCAGACATCATCTGCGTGATGGAGAAGCGGCACCGCACGCAGCTGAGCCAGCGGTTCAAGCGGCACTTGGCCGGGAAGAAAGTGGTGTGTTTGGATATACCGGATAACTACCAGTTCATGCAGCCGGAGCTCGTGGCGCTGTTGGAGAAGCGGGTGCCGGGGCATCTGCGGTAGGTTTGCGTATCGGCCGGAAGCTGCTGGGCCGATTTAAATGCCCATCTCCGAAAGCCCAGTCCAACGTTCGCGTGGTAGGCGGTATAGCACTTGCCTTCGCAGCGGGCTATCTGCGGGCACCAATGGATGGTCGAAATCGTCCGCAGGGTCGTACGCCATACTCAGCTTTTCCATAACGCGGCGTGAGTTGCTGTTATGCGGCACCGTGTTAGCCACGATCTCTTGAAGTCCAAGACGATCGAAGCCGAAGTTAATGGCCGCGCGTGCGGCCTCCGGGGCATATCCCTTGCCCCAAAATCGGCGAGCCAAACGCCAGCCCACTTCCACAGCAGGAGCGAAATGGGCCTGGTAGCCAATGCGGAGCAGGCCAGTCGCACCTATGAATTCGCCGGTATCTCGGGACTCTACGGCCCACAGGCAAAAGCCGTGCGTTGCCAAATGCGCTTGTTGCCGAGCGATCCAGCTGTCCACGGCCTCGGGTGAAGCAAAGGGGAGCAAATACGCCATCACCTCGGGATCAGATGACATCGCCGCGAAAGGCTCACGATCACTGCCGCGCCAAGGACGCAGAATGAGACGATCCGTTTCAAACGGCAATGGCTCTGAACTATGCGGTCCGGCGGGCTTGTGCATGGGGCTGTCTCTACATTCTTGTGCTGCTAAATGGGATATCCACGAAGCGACTCATCGTAAGGAATCGCTCCGCTCAATGGCGCATTTCGGCAGTAGCCTTGAACTTTTTGAGCAATGATTCCGGCATAAGGTAAAGGTCACCGCGGGCGCGCGAACAGGCCACGTACAGCTTGTTTCTCGACAGCGCAGCCAACCCCGCTAACCCTCCTGCTTCGTACTTTTTCCATGCTACATCGGTCATGACGACGCAGACGTCTTGATAGTGATCTTGACCCTTAGATGTTCCCCACGTCTGCGAGTAACACGAGTATTTATCTTGCTCCCGAAAGAATAGCTTCACGGTATCACCGCGGACATAAATCTGTGCGGCAGTGTCCGCATCGCGAACAATGGAAACCGTCGTGACGCGCTCAACGGCAGGACGGATTTCCACACCTATGTGCTTCTGAATAAATTCACAAACTGTTGCACTGCAGCGATGACTTTTCAGCAGAGACGTTGTATCGACAACGAGTCCAGCGCCCTGCAGACTATTCTTGAAACGATCAAAACTATCGTGGAGTCCCTTATTCACTGCACCGTCAACGCTTGTCGAGTATGTGTGCTGAAAGAAATCTCCAACGAGAAGAACTTCCACCTTCGCCGCGACGATCTGCTTAAGCAAATTAAAGTCATGACCTCCGAAGTCCTGCACTTCATCAACGCAGATCTTGTCGTAGTACCGCGCAATGCGGCGTTGTAGTTCAGCGATGCAACCTTTGACTTCGAGCAACTTTGCCATGCGCGCGTGATAAACACGCCTCTCCGAGGTCATATAGCGAGCCGGATTAGTAAGCTTCATCAGCGAGGTGTGATCAGCGGGTCGCTCGAAGCATATGCCTTTCGTCTTCATCTCATCCAGTAGGAACGGCCTATAACAGAATGAGTTTAGAAAGGTGAAGTAGGTGTTCACCGAGATGTTCTCAGGCAAATAACCAAACTTCGCGATCACCCTTCGCCGGATCTCCGCGCAGTTATTCTCGGTATAGGTAATCAGCAACACCCGCTTTTGAAGATTGAGTTCGTCCACCAACAGCGTCGTCTTCCCCGATCCTGCAACCGCGAAGACTACTCGTTTATCCACTTGATGGCCTCTCGCATGTAAACGGGCGCAACAAGATCTGCCTCCTTCTTTTGCAGTAACTCGAACGCAGCATCTGTCTTATTGGCCAGCATGTACTCAAGAGCCGATAGTTTTCGACGGGGCGTAACGAAGACCTCGTCGCACAGTGCTTTATTGTCATCGTAGAGACAGATTTCAAAAGTCTTGCGGCGAATCGATTCGCTGTCGGCGAAAACCTTCGCAGTCCCAGTCACGTGCTCCGCGTAGTTGTCGACGCAGTTCTTCTGATAGTCGCCGTCGTTGTCGCGAATGACGACTGTTCTCACGTCCAACAACTTGGCAAGATCAAGGTACCGCTTGAAGCTTGTGCCGCCGACGGAGATCACATGCACACCATCGCGCTTCAATGAGGAACCGGTGTGCTTAGAGTAAAGGGCGTCCAAGAGAATGAACTCGGCATCCCCCTCTACCAGTATCACTTTCCTTGACAACGCGAATTCGAGCACATTGTTGTCTGGCGCCTTCATAAAGAATTTTGCAGTGTCCTCTGGAAGCTTGTTGAGCCTAGCATTCTTGCCACCCGCGCCCAGCAGGATAGCCTTGCGCAAGTCCAGACGTGACGATATGAGGCTGCTATGTGTTGCCACAAACAACTGCTGGTTCGAAGACTGCGCGATGCGGTCAATGAGTTTATTCATCGTTGCATGGCTGAGATGGTTCTCCGGCTCTTCCAACAGCAGTACGTCCAAGCGGCTCTCTCCACCACGTTTTCGGAGTGCAAACTCTGTCTTTATAAAGCACTGACGTCCCTTCCCTTTGCTCTCAATCGGAATGTCGTCTTCAGTGATAACTAGATCGGCCTCGAGGTTTGATTTGGCACTCGTTCGGACCGAAAATTTGTAGTCGTCAATTCCGTCGTTCAGTTCGGTAAGGTGAGTAGCTCTGAACGCCCCCTTGTTCTGCCGATAGGCGTTCTCGAGCTTGCTTCGGTGGGCCACGTCCGCGTGGAGCGCGAAGACAGACCGGGTGTACTCACGCGCCGCGTAGTCGCTGTCAATCCTAGAACTGTCGATAGCCAAGTGTCGTACATGGCGCTTTACGCTCGAATAGGCGTCTCCGGCGAATGTCATGAACTGCACGCCGTAGTACTCATATGGAAAGTTCGTCGGATCCTCCGCCAGTGCCTCGGCGATATCCTTACTGAACTCGTCCATCGGCTTGAAGGTCATCTTCAGACCGTCCCGCTCGAGGCGCTTCGAGTTGTTCTTTCCGCTCAGCCCTGGTTTAGCACCTACCGAAAGATAAACCTCAACAAACAGCTCCGGTAGGTTCTCAATTGTGCGCACCCCGGCTTGAAATGCCTTCACTGCGGCTGCATTAAGCAGGGTCTCAAGACCAACCGTCTCAACCTTGTTGCGGCTTGCACCCATTACGAGCTCGAGCGCCAACAGTATGGAGCTCTTCCCTGCTTCGTTGTCCCCGATTAGAAGATTTAGATCGGGGTCAAACTCAAGTTCAAGGGCATCAAACTTCTTAAAGTTCGACAAAATTAATTTTTCAATCGTCGGCATTTTTCCTCCCTGGCACAACGCCATTGGTTTGCAAGCTAATCCTGAGAGCCGCGTTGTTGCTGCCGGCCACTCCTCCACGGCCTATGTTAGGTGAGCCCTGCGTCCTCATTGCTGAAAGCACTTGCCTCCCCAACCCCCTCCCGGTTACCCTGACCCCCATGTCATCAAACCGCCACACTTTTTCGCTAGTCCCCATCGAAGCCGATATAGGGGTCCTGTCCTGGTGGCGAGCGTTGTGCGCGATTGCGGTACTGAATGTGTGCCTATGGCTGGCCGTGCTGCACATGGGACCGGGCAGCGGTATCTACGCGGGGCTGCAGCTGGCCTTGTCGGGCGTGTACGTGCTGGTGTGCGCCTACCGGTCGGTGCTGCCCCGGGTGGACCTGGAGCGGCTGGTGGTAGTGGACACACGGCTGTCCAGCATCTTCCTTGGCCGCAGCGCGGCCACGGTGGCCGAGATTTGCTTTGCGCTGCAGCTGGGGCTGTTGGTGCACCAGCTGGGCGTGCATGCCGGCCTGCCGTGGGTGCAGATGGCGGCGTGGGCGATACCGGTGTTCATGGTGGTGGCCCAGGGTTTCTGCTGGCACAGCGTGCTGACGCTGAACCACATTACCCAGGCGGTCGAGTCCTCGCTGTGGGCGGCGGGCTTTGCGTGGATGGCGGCGCTGCTGGGCGCCGTGGCCCTGGGCAGCAGCGGCTGGGTGCAGGCATTGGCCATCGCCGGCATCTTGGGCTCGGTATCCTTCGTGGCCTATGTGCTGTGCGTGGACGTGCCGATGTACTGGCGCCGCTACCAGCATGGCCGCGCCCACGGGTTGGCCTATATGCGCCTGGACCAGGGCGCGCGCGACGCCTGGCAGCGCCGCGTGCCGAGCGGCAACTGGTCGGCCTGGCGGGCCGACGCGCTGTGGCTGACGCCGTACTTCAGCTTCGGCGTGTGGGTGAGCATCGCCATGGTGTTCGTGCCCGGCTCTTGAACGGGCCGGGGCGGTGCTACGCTCTACGTAGACAATCCAGCCATGACCCAAGGCAAACGAATCTCTTCCCACATCCCTAACGACGCGGTGCAGGCCATCAAGGACATGGGCGCCGCAGCCAAGCAGGCCCGCGTCGCCGCTGGCGAAGGGCAGGCCGCTGCGGCAGCCCGGCTGGGCGTGCATGTGCAGACCATTGCCCGCGTGGAGTCCGGCGAGCCGGGCGTTGCCATTGGCCATGTGCTGGGCTTGCTGGCGTTGTATGGCATCAACACGCGGCTGCAGCCGCCCGAAGTAGCAGAGGGCTGAAGAACCCCGGCGGTCATTTGAATAAAAATGGCCGCTAGCGCAGATTCCACCTGCGCGAGTAGCTACCTTTTATATAGCAAAAAGCAGTACCCAGCCCAAGGCCGCACCGGCCACCAGGAAAGGGATGGACCAGACGTGGAAGCTGATCCAGGCGCGTTTGTCTGGCGCCATGCGCAGAGCGATCAGGTTGGCCAGCGAGCCGACCATCAGGCCGAAGCCGCCGATGTTGACGGCGTAGGCCAGCACCTTCCAGTCCTTCGAAAACTCGGCCAGGGCGATGGCCGCCGGCACGTTGCTGACCACCTGCGAGGCGGCAATGCCAGCCCAGAACAAATGCATGGGCTGCTGCAGCCCCCAGCCGGCGAGTGCGTGCTGCACCAGGTCCAGCCCGGCCAGCAAGCGCAGGTCGATGAACATCAGCACGAAGACCAGCAGCAGGCCCCAGTCGATCTGCGCCAGCACGCGCCAGCGCAGCAGGCCCAGACACAGCAGCACGGCCAGCAAGGCCCAGGGGGCGTAGTGCATATCGGTCAGCACCAGGAACACCGGGTACAGCAGCAGGGACACGGCCAGTAGCGGACGGCTGAGCGCGTGCTCGGACTCGGGGTCGCTGGTTTTCAGTTCGCGGCCGGAGAAGGCCAGCGCCGTCACCGCCCATAGCAGCAACATCAGGATGGCCACCAGCGGCAGCATGTGCCAGACGAACTGGCCAAAGGAGCTGCCAGACAGTTGCCACAGGAACAGGTTTTGCGGATTGCCGATGGGCGTAAGGGCCGAGCCGGCGTTGACAGCCAGCGCCTCGAACACCACCAGGCGGGTCGTGGGCAGCGGGGTGATGCGGCAGATGCCCAGGGTCAGCGGCACGATGACGAACAGCGCCACGTCGTTGGTCAGCACGGTAGACAGCGCGGCAGCGGCGGTCACCAGGCACAGGGCGGCGGCGCGTTCGCTGGTCATGTAGCCGACCAGCCAGTGGCCCAGGCGGTATAGCGCGCCGCTGCTTTCCACGCCCTTGGTCAAGGCCAGCAGGCCGGTGAGGGCGGCGATGGTGGGCCAGTCCACCAGGGTCGGGTAGGCGCGCAAGGGCGTGCGGGTGGCCCAGCTCAGGCCCACCAGGGCCAGCAACAGGATCTGCAGAAAAATGTCGTTACGCAGCGTCTGCCAGACGCGCTGCAGCAGCGGCTCAGGCGCCATGCGGCTGCTTGATCTTGCGTACCAGCGCGGTGGTGGAGTAGCCGTCTACAAAGGGTATTGCCAGCGCCGTGCCGCCATAGGCCTGCACCACGGCGGTCTCGGCCAGCTTTTGCATGTCGTAGTCGCCGCCCTTGACCAGGATGTCGGGGCGCAGCTCGGTGATCAGCTCCAGCGGGGTGTTTTCATCGAACCAGGTCACCAGGCTGACCGACTCCAGCGCGGCCATCATCACGGCGCGGTCGGTCTCGTTGTTCAGCGGGCGGTCCGGGCCCTTGCCCAGGCGGCGCGCCGAGGCATCGCTGTTCAGCGCCACCACCAGGCTGCCACCGAGTGCCCGGGCCTGGGCCAGGTAGGTGGCGTGGCCGCGGTGCAGGATGTCAAACACCCCGTTGGTGAAGACCCAGGGGCGGGGCAGGCGGGCCAATTGGGCCTGCGCATCTTCCCGGGGGCATATTTTTTGCAAGAAAGCAGGTACAGCGAGCATTGACGTCATGGTCAAATGCTAGCAGGCTCAGTACCTGCTCAAGAGGAGAGTTGATTTGTCGATACCTGAATAGATAATCTTTGCCACCATGCCGCCATCTCCCACCTATCTGCCCGACTGGGCAGCCCTGCAGCAAAAGGCCCATGCCTTGTTGCGCGACACCCAGAGCGCGCAGTTCCTGCCGCGGCTGGAGCAGCTCTACCAGGAGCTGCATGGGTTGGTGCAGCAGTATCCGGATGCCACGCTGTTTGCGCTGATCCACCTTTCGGCCACCGAGATGCGCAGCTACAGCGCCACCCACGCGATGCTGGTCTACGTGGTGTGCAGCCTGGCCGCCAGCGAAACCCTGAACTGGTCGTCCGAGCGCGATGCCACCCTGGGTAAGGCCGCGTTGACCATGAACATCAGCATGTCGGCCCTGCAGGACGACCTGGTGCTGCAGACCAAGCCGCTGAGCGTGGCCCAGATGGAAGCGGTGGAACAGCATGCCGAACGCTCCTGCAGCATGCTGCGCAGCATGGGCGTGAGCGATGAGAACTGGCTGCAAGCCGTACGCCACCACCACGACCGCACGCCCGGCCCGCCGGCCAGCGAGGCGTTGCACATCGCCCGCCTGATACAGCGTGCCGACATCTATGCGGCGCGCCTGTCGCCGCGCCTGGGCCGGCTGTGCCTGCCACCGGTGGCGGCCGCGCAGTCCGATGAAGCCGGCGCCGCCCTGGTCAAGACCGTGGGCCTGTACGCACCGGGCACGTTGGTCCGGCTGGCCAGCCAGGAGATTGCGGCCGTGATCCGGCGCGGCATCCACAACACCACACCGCAGGTCGCGGTACTGATCAACCGGCAGGGCTTCCCTACCGGCGAGTGGATCGTGCGCGACACCCAGCAATCCAGCTACAAGATTACCGGCCATGTGGCGCGCCGCGATGTACGCGCCGCTGTGCCCATGGAGCAACTGCTGGAACTGATTTGACCGCGCACACCCAGGCATCGCCACCATGAACCTCATCCCCGTCAACCTCAGCACCCTGCGCCTGGGGCAGCCGCTGCCATTCACCCTGCGCAATGAAAACGGGGTGCTGCTGGCCAACAAGGGCTACACCATCACCAGCCGCGAGGAGATCACCTACTGGACATCGCGCGGCATGACGCTGTGCGTGGACGTGGACGCGGCCGACAACCACCGGGCCTATGTGGGCAAGCTGTACGACATGGTGCGCACAGACACCACGCTGGGCCACATTGCCGAAATGCAGCTGGGTGCCGACGACCTGGCGCCGGTCGAGCCCACCGAAGCCTCGGGCATTCCGGACTGGACGGCGCTGCAGATGCGCGCCAACACCTTGCTGCGCGACCCGCAGGCCGAAAACTTCCTGCCCCGGCTGGACAAGCTGTACAACGAGCTGCACAACCTGGTGCAGCTGCACCCCGATGCCACCCTGTGCGCGCTGATGCACCTGGCCGCCACCGAGGTGCACATGTACAGCGCCACCCACGCCATGCTGGTGTACGTGGTGTGCAGCATGGCCGCGCGCGATGTGCTGAACTGGCCGCCCGAGCATGACGCCACGCTGGGCCGAGCCGTGCTGACCATGAACATCGCCATGACCGCGCTGCAAGACCAGTTGGCGGTGCAAAACCAAGCCATGACGGCGCAACAGATCGAGATGGTGGAGCAACACCCGCAGCGCGCCTTCACCATGCTGCTGGCCCTGGGCGTGGACAACGAAGACTGGCTGCTGGCCGTGCGCCACCACCATGACCGCGCCCCCGGCCCGCTGGACGCCAAGACCGTGGCCTTGCGCATGTCCCGGTTGATACAGCGCGCCGACTCTTTCATTGCACGGCTGTCGCCGCGCGTGGGGCGCGACTCCATACCTCCAACCACGGCCATGCAGGCCTGCTATTACGACGAGGAAAAGAACGTGGACGAGGCGGGCGCGGCCATCATCAAGGCCGTGGGCGTGTATTCACCCGGGGTCTTCGTGCGCCTGGCGAATGGTGAAATCGCGGCGGTCATACGCCGCAGCGCCAATACCACGGCCCCCCGCGTGGCCGTGCTGGTGAACCGCGAAGGCATGCCCACCGGCGAGCTGATCGTGCGCGAGACCAACACCCCCAACTACAAGATCGTGGCCCATGTACTGCACCGCGATGTGCGGGTGCAAGTGCAGCTGCACAAGCTGCTGGCGCTGATCTAGCAGCGCCAACCTTGAGCCGCTAGGCGGGGGCTCCCGGGGGGGTGGCTTCGGCCAGTTCCCGGGTGATTTCCTTGCGGTAGCGGTTCAGCTCCTGCACGGTCTTGAAGCTGCGGTCCATCAGCAGGCTCAGGTTGTGCAGGATGCGGTCCACCACCTTGCCTTCCCACACCGCGTCGAACTTGATCTGCGTGTCCAGCCAGTGCTCCAGCCACTCGGGGTTGGGCAGGCGGCTCTGGATGGTGTCGCGCGGGAACAGGCTCTCGTTCACATGCAGATTGGTTGGGTGCAGGGCCTGGGCGGTGCGGCGGGCGCTGGCCATCAGCACACCCACCTTGGTGAAGGCGGTGCGCGCCTCGTTGCCCACATTGGCGATGGCGCGCTTCATGTAGCGCAGGTAGGCGCCGCCGTGGCGGGCCTCGTCCTGGCTGAGCTTGGTGTAGATGTTCTTGATGACCGGCTCGGAATGCCATTCGCTGGCGCGGCGGTACCAGTGGTTCAGGCGGATCTCGCCGCAGAAATGCAGCATCAGGGTTTCCAGCGGCGGGGCCCGGTCGAACTCGAAACGCACGTCGTGCAGCTCTTCTTCGGTGGGCACCAGGTCCGGGCGGAAGCGGCGCAGGTACTCCATCAGCACCAGCGAATGCTTTTGCTCTTCAAAGAACCAGATCGACATGAATGCCGAGAAGTCGCTGTCGTCCTGGTTGTCGCGCAGGAACATCTCGGTGGCCGGCAAGGCCGCCCATTCGGTGATGGCGTTCATCTTGATGGTCTGGGCCTGCTCTTCGGTCAGCAGCGCCGGATCAAAGTCGGCCCAGGGAACATCCTTTTCCATATTCCAGCGTACAGCTTCGAGTTGCTTGAAAAGTTCAGGGTAGAGCATGGCAGTCCTTCATAGCTGGTTTCATTCTAGGCGGTGCAGATGACATTTATTCTCAAAACCATCAAGTAAACAAACCTGTAACGACTTAAATATAACTTATTGGTCGAAATATGACTGATTGGTATATTATCCCACCATGCGATCCACAGTCCTATTTCCCGCAATGTCGCCAGCCCGGTACGCTTGGGGGAACTTTTTAGCCCCAGGCGCTGTCACTGCCCGTGTTGCCGCTATGCGCGCAACCTGTTTTTATTGGCAGCGAAGCCGTCCGCGCTCTGTGCGTAGACACGATGCCCCAGGGCGGTTCTCCTCCTCCCTCACTCCCTTGTTCGCTCCGGGGTGCTTCGCGGCCACTTTCCTCACCCTCATTGCTGGCGACCGG
The DNA here is from genome assembly GCF_059418745.1 of Rhodoferax sp. GW821-FHT07F03. Taxonomy (NCBI): domain Bacteria; kingdom Pseudomonadati; phylum Pseudomonadota; class Betaproteobacteria; order Burkholderiales; family Comamonadaceae; genus Rhodoferax; species Rhodoferax sp. GW821-FHT07F03. The sequence continues at coordinate 10,810 of NZ_JBWKQM010000021.1, read as the reverse complement.
CCATGACAGCGCGCATGCGACTGGCCATCGTCGGCTCCGGCATCTCCGGCCTGGCCGTGGCCCATGCCCTGCACGACCACGCCGACATCACCCTGTTCGAAGCGGGCAGCTACTTTGGCGGCCATACCCACACGGTGGACCTGACCCTGCCCACGCCGCAGGGGCCGGTCACGCATGGGGTGGACACTGGCTTTCTGGTGTTCAACGAACGCACTTACCCGAACCTGATTGCGCTGTTCCAGCAGCTGGAGGTGGCCACCAGCAAGACCGATATGTCTTTCTCGGCCCAGATCCCCGGGCCACAGCATCTGGAATGGAGCGGTAGCAGCCTGTCCAGCGTGTTCGCCCAGCGCAGCAATCTGTGGAAACCGCGCTTCTGGGGCATGTTGCGCGACTTGCTGCGCTTTAACAAGCTCTGCACCCAGCTGGCTTTGGGCAACAACGATGCAGCTCTGGCGCAACCGCTGGGCGACTTCCTGGCCCAGCACCGCTTTGGCAGCGCCTTCCGTGACTGGTACTTTCTGCCCATGATGGGCTGCATCTGGAGCTGCCCCACCGAGCAGATGCTGCAGTTTCCGGTGGCCACCATGGTGCGCTTCTGCCACAACCACGGCCTGCTGCAGGTGCTGAACCGGCCCCAGTGGTGGACGGTGACCGGCGGCGCACGCCACTATGTGGACAAGATCACGGCCCGCATCAAAGACAAGCGCCTGCACAGCCCCGTGCAGCGCATAGAACGCCGCGCCGACGGCGTGTTCATTGCCAGCCAGGAACACGGCTTCCAACGCAGCGAGCGCTTCGACAAAGTGGTGCTAGCCACCCATTCCGACCAGGCCCTGGCCCTGCTGGACCAGCCCACGCAGGCCGAGGCCGCCACCCTGGGCGCCATCCATTACCACGCCAACCAGGCGGTGCTGCACACCGATGCATCGGTGCTACCGCGCAACCCGGTGGCCTGGGCCGCCTGGAACTACGAGCGCGCTCCGGCCACCGAGACCGAATCCAGCCGCGTGTGTCTGCACTACTGGCTGAACAAGCTGCAACCCTTGCCGTGGGAACAGCCGGTGGTGGTTTCCTTGAATCCAATCCGCGAGATCGCGCGTACCCATGTCATGGGCACTTACGACTACGCACACCCGGTACTGGACCTGGCCGCCATCGCGGCGCAAAAACGCATGCCGGCGCTGCAGGGCCAGCAGAACACCTATTTCTGCGGCGCCTGGATGGGCTACGGCTTCCATGAAGATGGCCTGAAAGCTGGGCTGGCCGTGGCCGAGCAGATCAAGGCGGGGGTATGAACGCCACAGGCACGACCCCCTCGGGGGGCAGCGCACTACACGCAGTGAGAAGCGTGGGGGCACCATTGATTGGCTTTGGCCAAGTGCGGCATACCCGGCTACGCCCGGTGCGCCATGCGTTTGCCTACCCCACCTATTTTTTGATGCTGCCCATGCGCTCACTGGGCACGACAAAGCTAGCCATCAACCGCCGCGCGGCCTTGAGCTTTTATGACGCCGACCACGGCGACGGCCAGGGCAGTGCCCTGGCATGGGTTGAAGCGCTGCTGCAGCGCGAAGGCATTGCCGACGCCGATGGCGAAATCTGGCTGCACTGCTACCCCCGCGTATTCGGCTACACCTTCAAGCCGGTGAGCTTCTGGTACTGCCACCGTGCCGATGGGGCCTTGCGCGCCATCGTGGTCGAGGTCAACAACACCTTTGGCGAACGCCACTGCTATGTGCTGGACCAGCCCCGCTATGGCCTAGAGCTGAGCGCCGCCAAGGTCTTCCACGTCTCGCCGTTCTGTCCGGTGGAGGGCGGCTACCGCTTCCGCTTCATGCGGGCCGGCGACAAGACCGTGACCCGGGTGGACTACGACGACGCACAGGGCGCGCTGATCGAAACCAGCGTCAGCGGCACGCTGGAACCCTTTACGACCGCCAGCATGCGCCGCGCCCTGTGGCGCTACCCGGCCATGACCCTGGGCGTCATGGCCCGCATCCACTGGCAAGCCTTCAAGCTGTGGCGCCAGCGCGTGCCCTTCTTCCGCAAGCCCCAGCCACCCCAAGATTTTGTGACGAGATAGAGCCCATGCCCATCAGCACCACCGCCCCACGCTTCGCCATTCCCTCCGACGCGCCCGCCGCCGCCCGCAGCGCCCTGCAACTGCTGCAGCGCCTGCGCCACGGCAGCCTGACCATGCAGCTGCCCGACGGCAGCATGCAGGTATTTGGCAACCACCAGCAGCATGGCGACGCCCCCACCGCGGCCATGACGCTGAAGAACTGGAACGTCTGCGTCGCCGCCCTCAAGTCCGGCGACATCGGCGTGGCCGAAACCTATATCGCCGGCGACTGGACCACGCCCAACCTGACCGACCTGCTGACCGTCTTCATCTGCAACCGGCAGGAGATTGAGGACGTGGTCTACGGCCACTGGATAGGCCGGCTGTGGTACCGCATCAAGCACTTGCTGAACCGCAATACCAAGGCGAACAGCCAGAAGAACATCCACGCCCACTACGACCTGGGCAATGCCTTCTACAGCCTGTGGCTGGACGACAGCATGAACTACTCGTCCGCCTGGTTCGAGGGCGCGCTGGACCAGCCGCTACGCCTGGCGCAAAACGCCAAGGTGCGCCGCGCCCTGCGCATGGCCAACGTACAAAAGGGCGACCGCGTGCTGGAGATAGGCTGCGGCTGGGGCGCGCTGGCCGAGATGGGCACGGTGGAATTCAAGGCCAGCGTCACAGGCGTCACCCTCAGCACCGAGCAACTGGCCTTTGCCAACCAGCGCATGCACCAGCTGGGCGAGCGCTTGGGCTTAGGCAGCCGCACCGACCTGCGCCTGCAGGACTACCGCGACATCGCCGACGCGCCGTTTGACGCCATCTGCTCCATCGAGATGGTGGAAGCCGTGGGCCGCGAATACTGGCCCACCTACTTCCAGACCGTGGCCCGCCTGCTCAAGCCCGGCGGCCGCGCCTGCATCCAGAGCATCGTCATCGACGACAGCCTGTTCGAGCGCTACATCAGCAGCACCGACTTCATCCAGCAGTACATCTTCCCCGGCGGCTGCCTGCCGTGCCCGCGCGAGTTCAAGCGCGAAGCCACCGCGGCCGGGCTGGAGGTGGTGGACGAGTTCGCCTTCGGCCCCGACTACGCCGAGACCCTGCGCCGCTGGCGCGACAAGTTTCTGGCCGCCCGCACCGAGGTGCTGCAACTGGGTTTTGACGAAAGGTTTATGCGCTTATGGGAGTTCTACCTGGCCTACTGCGAAGCCGCCTTCGACAAGGGCAACATCAATCTAGTTCAGTACACGCTATTAAAAAAGTAGCTTCCTGTGCAGGTATTGCCTGCGCCGCAGGCCTTTTTTGCTTGAATCTGTGGGCGGCAGACCTGCCCGCACCGGTGGCCCAGGCCGTACCGCAAGCCACGCTCAGCGGCAGCACGCGCCTACGCGTGTGGGGCTTTGAGGTGTATGACGCCCAGCTCTGGGTGGCGCCCGGCTTCCAGGCCGCGCGTTATGCCGACACGCCCTTCGCTCTGGAGCTGCGCTACCTGCGCGATTTCAGCCGCGCCGACATCGCCCGCCGATCGATTGCCGAAATGCGCCGCAGCGCCAGCATTCCTGACACCCAGGCCCAGGCCTGGCAGCAGAAGCTGGAGGCTGCCTTCCCCGACGTTCAACGCGGCGACCGCATCCTGGGCATCTACGAACCGCAGACCCAGACTGCGCGCTTCCTGACCAATGGCCAGCCCACCGGCGAGATCCGCGACGGCAACTTTGCCGCGCTGTTCTTCGGCATCTGGCTGTCGCCCCAAACCTCCGAGCCGGCCATGCGCAAGGCCTTGCTGGCCGCCACACCGTGACATCCTCCGCCGCTTTCACCCCGCGCAACGGCCTGCTCTACGGCCTGATGGGCCTGCCCCTGGCCTTTGTGGCGCTGCCGCTGTACGTGGTGCTGCCCCACCACTACGCCACCACCCTGGGCGTGCCCCTGGCGTGGCTGGGCCCGCTGCTGCTGGCGGCGCGGGTGCTGGACGGCGTGGTGGACCCGCTGCTGGGCCGCTGGGGCGACCGGCTGTTTGCCACCTCGCACCGTGCCGTGCTGGCGGTGGCGGCGGGCGCCGCACTGCTGATGGCGCTGGGTTTTGCCGGCCTGTTCTTTCCCTGGGCCAGCACACCGCAGGGCCTGCTGCTGTGGGCCGCAGCGCTGCTGGTGCTGACCTATACCGCCTACAGCACTCTCGGCGTGCTGCACCAGTCCTGGGCCGCGCTGCTGGGCGGCAGCGAGACCGAGCGCAGCCGCATCGTGGCCTGGCGCGAAGGCCTGGGCCTGGTGGGCGTGGTCACGGCCAGCGTAGCCCCGGTGCTGCTGGGCCTGCCCGCGACCGTGGGTCTGCTGGTGCTGGGCCTGGCTGCCGGCTGGTGGGCCTGGAGCCGCTCGGTAGCGCCATCCACCCCCGCAGCGACTCTACACGCCAGCCCTGCCGCGCTGTGGCAACCCTGGCGCAACCCGGCGTTTCGCAGGCTGCTGGCGGTGTTTCTGCTGAACGGCATTGCCAGCGCCGTGCCTGCCACCCTGGTGCTGTTTTTTGTGCAAGACCGGCTGCAGGCCGCAGCCGCCCTACAGCCGCTGTTTCTAGCCACCTATTTCATCTGCGCGGCGCTGTCCATTCCGCTCTGGCTGAAGGTGGTGGTGCGCCTGGGCCTGGCGCGCACCTGGCTGGTCGGCATGGGCTTGTCGGTTGTCAGCTTTGTCGGCGCCAGCCTGCTGGGTGCGGGCGACAGCACCGCTTTTCTACTGGTCTGCGTGGCCTCAGGTGCTGCGCTGGGCACCGACCTGGCCCTGCCCAGCGCGCTGCTGGCGGGCGTGGTCAAAGATGCCAAGCACCACGGCGTGGGCGGCAACGCCACCGGCCTGTACTTTGGCTGGTGGAACTTCGCCACCAAACTGAACCTGGCGCTGGCCGCCGGCCTGGCCCTGCCGCTGCTGGCCCTGGCCGGCTACACACCCGGCGCGCAGGACGCGCCCGCCCTGCGCGCCCTCAGCGCCGTCTATTGCCTGCTGCCCTGCGTGCTGAAAGCCCTGGCCGCCGCCGCTCTGTATTGGCTCATCGTCCGTCCAACCCCCGAGGTATCCCCATGAAACGCCGTTTACTGCTCGCCGCCACCGCTATCACCGCCCTGGCCGGCTGCGCAGGCCCCCAAGTGACCGACTACGCGGGCCAAACACCTAAGCTGGACCTGCGCAGCTACTTCAACGGCACGCTGGACGCCTATGGCGTGTTCACGGACCGGTCTGGCAAGGTGGTGAAGCGCTTCACCGTGGTGATGGTGTGCAGCTGGAGCGGCGACGACGGTGCGCTCGACGAGTCCTTCAGCTACTCCGACGGCAGCACGCAAAAGCGCATCTGGCGCATGCACCGCGAGGCCGACGGTCGCTACAGCGGCCGGGCCGACGACGTGGTGGGCGCTGCCCTGGGCGAGGAGAGCGGCAACGCCTTCCACTGGAACTACACCCTGGCGCTGCCGGTGGACGGCTCGGTCTACAACGTGCAGATGGACGACTGGATGTACCTGGTCACCGAGCGCGTGATGCTGAACAAAGCCCGCATGTCCAAGCTAGGCATCCACCTGGGCGACGTCACGCTCTCATTCACGAAACGTTAAGCCAAATCGGCAGCTAGCGCACATAAAACCTGCGCAAGCAGCTATCAAAATAATAGTAGACAGCATGTCACTCAACCCCCGCATCACCGACTGGCACGGCAAAACCGTGTGGCTGATCGGCGCCTCCAGCGGCATCGGCCTGGCCACAGCGCAGGCGCTGCACGGCCAGGGCGCCCAGGTGGTGGTGTCGGCGCGCCAAGCGGACGCGCTGCAGCGCTTCGTGGACCAGCACCCCGGCGCGCGCACCGTGCCGCTGGACACGGCCGACCACGCCGCCCTGCAGGCCGCCGCGCTCAGCCTGGGCCAACTGGGGTGTATCGACGCCGTGGTCTACTGCGCCGGCTACTACCGCGCCCAACGCGCCACCGCCTTTGACCTGGTGCAGATGCAGCGGCACCTGCAGGTCAACTACGTGGGCGTGCTGCACCTGCTGGACGCGGTGCTGCCGGTGCTGCTGCGCCAGGGCAGCGGCCACATCAGCCTGGTTGCCAGCGTGGCCGGCTACAGCGGCCTGCCGCAAAGCCTGGCCTACGGGCCGACCAAGGCCGCGCTGATCAACCTGGCCGAGACCCTGTACCTAGATCTGCATGACCAGGGCATAGGCGTGAGCCTGGTCTGCCCCGGCTTCGTCAAAACCCCGCTGACCGCGCAGAACGACTTCCAGATGCCGGCCCTGATCACCCCCGAGCAGGCCGCCACCGCCATGCTGGCCGGCTGGGCCAGGGGCGCGTTTGAAATCCACTTCCCGAAACGCTTCACCCTGTGGATGAAGGCCCTGCGCCTGCTACCCTACGGCGCCTACTTCCGGGCAGTACGCGGCATGACCGGCCTATGAGCGACACACCCATTCCCCTGCAGACCATCGTCGATTTCTTCGAGACACTGACGCCCACCTCGGTGGCGCGCTGCGGCGACATCTACGCCGCCGACGCGCGCTTCAAGGACCCGTTCAAAGACGTGCAAGGCCTACCCGCCATCCAGGGCATCTACCGCCATATGTTCGACACGCTGGATGGGCCGCGCTTCGTAGTGCAGGAGCACATCAGCAGCGGCCCGCAGTGCTTCCTGACCTGGGACTTCCAGTTCCGCTTCAAAAGCTTCAGCCCTACCGTCACCCAGACCATCCACGGCGGGTCGCACCTGCAGCTGGGGCCGGACGGCCGCATCACCCTACACCGCGACTACTGGGATACAGCCGAGGAGCTGTACGAAAAGCTGCCCGTGGTGGGTGGCTTGATGCGATGGCTGAAGAAGCGGGTGAATAGTTAAGGATGGAGCCGAGCTAGTCCAGATGTAGCGCTGAAAGTCACACTAAATTTTGAAGTACATGCTGGCGTTGTGTAATTGTTCCAGCAGTCAATATGCGCCACTTTATAAGGTACTCTGATTTGGTCGTAGGTATATCGCTGCTATATCCATACTTGTTTAGCAGGGCTCTTGCTGCGGTGGATAAACCAATTTTGTTGATTTCCACATAGATAGCCTGGCGCAGCATTTGTTCGATTGTGGGTGATTCGATAATCCAACTTGCATGCGTGTAAAACGGGACGATGCTGGCCTCACTCAAAAACGGTCTGCAAGAGCAAAATTTTTCTGCATAAGATTCTTCATTGGTGAGCTTCCATAGCCAGTAATAGAGTTCAAATGATTTTTGTGTTCTAGTCTCCGGCCATTCTTGTTCCACTTGCAGTAGGGTCTTCAAGGCAACATCGGGATTTATGCGTACCAGACCCTCCATTCCCATTCCGTCGCGAATAGTTTCTTTGCGCAACATTTCAGTTGCTTGATCTCGTTCGTCACCTTTAAGTGAATCCAGGTAAATCAAGGTATAGCCGTCAAGCTTTTCCCGCCCATTCGCGTTGTATTCATCGAGAAATTTGTTAAATGCATCACTCACATAAATCCTATTTCGGCGCTACGACGGTATAAATAATTTCGTCAACAACACCTGCATCTTGGGCGTCTTTTAATATCGGAAATTCAGTCCCCTTCCAAATGCCACCACCTCCTTGGGCAGCCCTTTCGGCACTCTGCACAACATTGACAGTTCCGCTGGTTCCTTCTGCATATTTCGCTGACAAACCGCTCCAAAAATCGTGTCCATTTGGTGGCGGATCGTTCTGCCATCCCGGAAATCTCTCCCCTAACTCAGTCCACCCGTCGGCCACTTTGCCCCCTGTAGTAGTTTCCAATGTGACACCCCCCATCTCGGCAGCCTTTGCTTTTGCTGCATTCAAGTCACCTGACCAGAAAACAGCTTTATCTGTGGCGGACGAAACATCCAAACGATCAATCAACGCTTTTGGCTTGTCTGCGGGAGCGATATTCGGATTGTCCAGAACCTTCTCTCTCAGATAGGCGCGTGCCTCTTCTATTTTTCCGGCTTTACCCCACTGGGCCGTGACGTATATCAGATCTGGTAGCGCTCAATTTGCGCAAGAGCGCGGAGCTTCACGTCATTTGAATCGCTGCGTAGTTCAGCAATCAGCAAGGAGTAGCGTTGATCATCAACATCCGAGCCACGAGGCAGGGCAACTGCCTCCAATAAACGCCTCGCAGCCCGCGCGACTGCGCTCGAATTCGCCTCAGTCAGTATTACTTGTTTAAAAAAAACTATCGCCTCATCAGAAGTTGGGGTACGGCCAATGGCATCCACGACAAGTGGTTTTATACGATCTGAGTAACTTGGGAAGTCCTCAATCATATGTGCTTGATACGTTAAGTCACCTGTATTTTTGACAAGCTGCTGCTGAAGCATATAGACATGCTCCAAATACTGACCCCTTAGCTTTTTTTCCATTGCCTGCACAACAGATATTGCTTTTTGCTTATCAAGAAGGAAAATCCATTCTGCTGAAAAAGGAAGTTCCGTTATCAGTAATTCGAAAGCTTTTTCTTTTTCACTGTCATCGAGGCCAATGAATGCATCAGTACTATAACCATCAGCCTTCTCGCTGCCGGTCATTTTGTATTGTTTCATAAATTTATCGAATGCTGCAGTCATATTAATTTCCTCCAAAAAGGGAAAACGCCTCAGCGCTATCTGGTTTTATTTTCATTGTGTCCAGCACATTGCCTGCTTTGTCCATACTAAAAATATTTATTGAAGTCACCTTGCCTTCGTCGAGGATCGTTGGCCACTCGCGTCCTCTCCAAGTTGGACCACCAGCAGGAAATTTCCCCGCATCTTGCACAACATCGATAACCCCGGATGCACCCTTTGAATAATTGGATGAAACGTCGCCCCATAAATCCCAACCATGAGGAGGCATATCTTCCTTATTCCATGAAAAGGTGTTGTTTAAATCCTTCCATCCGTCGATCACCTTACCCCCGGGAGTTTGTTCAAGAATGGTCTTACCTTTTTCAGCAGCGATCTTCCCTGCCAAATCCTTGTTCCCGGACCAGAACATCTTTTCCTTATCCGATGTGACGTCTAAACGCTTCAAAATTTCATCCATTGCCGCCTGCTTTTCGGTTGCAGTTTTTGCTGCCTTTGCTGCATCAACATGAGGTTGCAAAATCTCCCTCGCTTCGTCGATTTTTCCAGCTTTAGACAATTGCGTAATCCGCTCCTTATCCGCAGCCGCCAAAGCATCTGCAGCGGCCTGCTTCTTCGTGTTCATTCCCTCCTCCGGCGGCTTGACCGGATCAGGTTTCTCTTTAAGCGGTGGCGGCTCTGCCTTGAGCGGAGTTTTAGGCTTCGCGGACTTGCTGGGTTCTACTTTCGGTTTCGCCTTGGCGGCCGGAGCTTTGTTCTCCACCTTGGCCAACACTTTGCCCGGCGTGTCCTGCACCAGCTGTTTGACGGGCACTTGGGCTACTGTTTTGTCTGCCTGCACACCGGCAGAAACGGTGTGCACCTCTTTCGGCGCGGTTTGCGCCAATACTTTTGTCAAGCGTGCATCTAGCTCGGCCATTGCCTTGGGTACCTGCTTGAGCGCATCTTGTTGCACCGCGTAGAACTTCTTCTCCCACTCCACCAACTTGGCAATGGTGGCTTTGACCGTGTCGAAGTAGCGCAAGCTCTCCAGGTGCGTGCGCAGGGCTATGACCATCTCCAACAGCTTGCCAGTAACCTTTTGCAGAGCCTGAACCACCGCTTTTTCATACTTGGCGAATTTCACTGCCCGCAAGAACTTCATCACGTCGCCTTTAATGAACTTTTGCAAAAACTGCACAAGCTCCACCAGCTTCGATGCCTCCTTAATAAGCAGGAGCATTACAGCCCGCAAGGCCGCACCCAGCTCGGAGCCGGCAATGCCGCCAACAATCGCCCCCACACCGGCTGCGGCGGCACCACCAGCAGCCATGGCCAATGGCAAGGCGAGCACGATCAGGCAGGCGCATAAAAGCACCCACTCCATCAGCTCTTCGCGCTTTTCTGGATGATTGGCCATGCGCAGGATGACAGCCACTGCGTCGCGTGCGCTGGTAACGATCACCACCCCGGGTAGAAAACTTACCAGCATGTCGGCTACGACGGCAGACAAGGGGCGATGGTCGGCAAACTCGCCAAAGAGAACCGACTTGAGCCAGTCCATGCCCCCAACCACGCTTGCCCATGCGTCATCAAGCATGCTGTGGCCGTTCGGAGGCGTATTCAGGTGGGTATTCCCGCTCATGCTTGGCTCTCTCCATTCGCCTTGCCTGCGTTGGCAGGCATCCAGTTCAATAGCTCGTGTACGTCATCGTGCATGTCTGTCGATACGCTGGAACTGGCCGGCAATGGGTGGTATTTGTATTCCACCTTGGCAGCAGTGCCTGCTGGAACGCCCGCAATGCGGGCAATACCCATGGCATCCAGTGTCCCTGAGCGGGTGCTGCCGTCTACCAATGTGGCTTTGTAGCTGGCCCCTGCGATGGATTCCCCCCAGTCGGTGATGTGGCGGAATTCCAAATCGGTGTTGGCTAGTTCGGTCTTGGGCAAGTGCGGAGGGGTATACCCCACCCGCCCCGGCCCCTCAAACACCTTCTCAGAAGCATGCACGGTGATCTGCCCCGGTGCGGTGGTGGTGATGTTCCCACCCTCAATGGTGATACTCGCCCCCGCGGCGGTAGCGATGCGAATCCGCTTGGCCGCAGCCCAGTCGATGTGGGCGTTGGCGCTCATTACATCGACTTGGCCCTTGGC